>DASQCG010000324.1:0-5529 GCA_035634825.1 Thermomicrobiales bacterium
ACGTCGCCCTCTCGTACGACCACCGGATCGTGGACGGCAGCGAGGCAGTCCGCTTCCTCGTCCGCGTCAAGGAACTCGCCGAAGACCCCACCAACCTCCTCCTCGAGGGGTAGCGAGCGGAGGCTGTTACCAGAACGAAGCGTAGTGCGGTGCGGTAGCCCCGCGCCCGCTTCGCCGACGGCTGCATCGCACGCAACGTCCGTTTCGCCGGCTTGCGCTACGATCACCTCATGGACGAGCTCTCGAACATCATTCAGGCTGAGATTGAGCAGAACGACGGGCGGATTACGCTGGCGCAGTTCATGGAGCTGGCGCTGTACCACCCGGAGCACGGCTACTACCTGACCGCCGAGCGCAAACCGGGGCGGGGTGGCGATTTCCTGACCTCGCCCGAGGCTAGCCCGCTCTTCGGCATCACGATTGCTCGCCAGATTGCCGAGTGCTGGAACCGGATGGGCCGCCCGGACGGCTTTTCGATCCGGGAGTACGGCAGCGGAGTCGGTGGCCTCGCCTACGACATCCTCGCCGGACTTTCCGACGCTGCGCCGGACCTGTTCGCGTCGATCACCTATCGCTTGGTCGAGCGCAGCCGACCTCGCCAGGCCGAGGCCCTGACCGCCTTTCGCGACATGGGCCTGATCGATCGGATCGTCGACGAGTCCGACACGACGCTCGAGCCAATCACCGGCGTCATCCTGGCCAATGAGGTCTCAGATGCCTTCCCCGCCCATCGTCTGATATTCGAGGCCGGCCGCTTCCGCGAGGCGTGGGTCGTCGCAGATGGCGACGGGTTCCGCTTCGAGAACGGGCCGGTTTCCGACGAGGGAGAGGCGGCCGTCCAGCAGTTGCAGGACGACGGCGTCCGACTCGTCGAGGGCGGGATGTATGACGTCTCGCCGGCCTCGGCCGCCTGGTTCGAGGGCGCCTGCCGGCACCTCGAGCGGGGCTATGCGTTGGTCGTCGACTACGGCTACGAGGCGCCGGAGCTCTTTCAGCACCACCGCCTGAGCGGCACCCTGCGCGGCTACTTCGGCCACACCGCCACCGAGGACCCCTTTGCCAACGTCGGCGCACAGGATCTGACCGTCCATGTCGACTTCACCGCCCTCCAGCGCGCCGGGGAAGCAGCCGGGCTGACATTCGCCGGACTGACCACGCAGGGTGCGTTCCTGGCCGGACTCGGCTTGGGCGAGCACCTGGTCCAGTTGCAGGCGGATCCGGACACCTCGATGAGCGAGTACTTGGCGACGCAGGCGGTCGTCGCGCGGCTGATCGATCCGGGCGGGCTTGGCCGCTTTCGTGTACTGATGATGGCCAAAGATTCGCCGGTCGAGCCTCCCCTGCAGGGATTCAGCATCGCGCCGCCGTCATTCTGAGATCGACCAGTAGAATCAGCCCAACAACGGTCATGAGGTTTTGAGCGGTGGGGGAGTGCGTGTCGACGGTTGCGTTTTACTCAGGTGAGCTGATGAGCCCGGAAGCAATCCGGTCTGTATACCCGGAGGCCAGATTCATCGCGCGGGTATCGATCATCGCGGACGTCGAGCCGATCGCGGAGCGCTTCGCCCCCGTGATCGACCAGACGGTCTGGGGAATCGCGGTCGATGTGGGAGCTGACCTCCCCGGCGAGACTATCCTCGCGACGGCCGATGATGACCGCTCGATACGCGTCGTCCTGGCTGAGCCATTGCTCTCCGGCGATCCCGTCACGGTACTCGCGAACGCCCGCTACTGGGAGCTGCCGCCTGCCTTCGTTGCGGCCCTGCAATCGGTCGTGCAGCCTGGACAGGATGAGGAGTAGCTCCTGATCCGCGCTCTGCTCACAGCGATCATCGCGCTACTGCTCTGCGTTTCGGCCGTTTCCGCCCATCCGGCCGATGGTGTGCTGCAGCGAACGAGTGTCGAGATCCAGCCGACGTCGCTCACGATCCGGCTCGGCCTGCTCGGCGGGATCGAGTCGTACCGCGCGCTCCAGTACGAGCTCGATCAGCGCGGCGACCCGGCCATCTCCGATGCCGAGCTGACGAGCTGGCTGCAACGGTGGTGGATCCCGACGATCAGCATCGAGCTCGACGGCGACCCGGTCCTCCTCAACACGCTCAATGCGTCGGCGTCGTTCGAGGGCGCTCCCGAGATGGTCTTCCTCTCCCAGCCGCTGGTCGTCACTTTCTCGATGCCGATCCCGACCGATGGCAAGGAGCACACGCTTCTGATCCGCAACGACTACTCCGCGCTCCATTCCGAGTACCAGCTCGAGCTGCTGGCCGGACCCGGCGTGCATGCCGAGCAAAAGAGCAACGCCGGCAAGAACATGGTCGTCGCCTTTCGCACCGATCCAACCCTGTCGTCCGGCCCGACAACCCAGGCTGGATTCTCGGTGACCAGTGCCGCAAGCAGCGGATCATGGCTGGATCAGATCCGCGATCACTGGATTTGGATCGCTGTCGGAGTCATGTTCGGAGCGGTCGGAATCTGGCTCGCTCTCGCCCGCCGGCGGGATCAGGCGGCGCGGCCGGTTGCCGTGCGCCAAATCCAGGCCAGCAGGAAGAAGCCGGTCGCGGTCAGGACGATCGAGGCGCCCGAGGAGTAGTTCGCGTAATACGAGGCGTAGAGGCCGATCACCCCCGATGCCACCGCGACCAGCGTCGAGATCGCCATCATGCGCGGCAACCGGTTGGTCAGCAGCGAGGCGGTCGCCGCCGGCGTGATCAGCAACGCGCTGGTCAGTACCACCCCGACCGCCTGGATCCCGGCCACGGTCGCCAGCGCCAGCAGCACCAGCAGGCCGTACCGGACCAACCCGGTCCGCAGGCCGATAACGTCGGCATAGACCGGATCGACCGACGTCAGCTCAAGCTCCTTGTGAAAGAGAAAGAGCATCACGACCACGATCAACGTGATCAGTCCGATTAGCCGCAGCTCATGGTCGGTCACGCCGAGGATATTGCCGAAGAGCATGTGGGTCAGGTCGCGAAACGACTGCGCCGTACTGATCAGGAGAATGCCGAAGGCGAACATGCCGGTGAAGACGATCCCGATCGCCGTGTCCTCGCGCACATCGCCCCGCTTCGAGAGCCAGCCGATCCCCAGCGCGGTCGCCACGCCGGCCATGACCGCACCGCCGAACAGGCTCCAGCCCTGCAGGTAGGCGATAACCAGCCCCGGCAGCGTCGTATGGGCCAGCGCATCGCCGATGAACGCCATCCGCCGCAGCACGACATACGAGCCGAGCGTCGCGCACGTGATCCCGACCAGCACCGCCGCAATCAACCCATTGAGCATGAACTGATACCGGAACGGATCCGTCAACCAATCAATCATGGTTAATGCGCCGCCGAATCAAATGAGCCGCGAATTTGAAATGTGGCGCCGGTGCCTCTTTGCCCGGCGATGATCGTTCTCTCCCCAACCGGATCTCCGGCACCGCCTGGGATTGAAATCCCGGGCTGAGTCACGGATGGCTGTTGAGGCTGACGCACCCTCCAGCCTGCTTTAGCTGGCTTATTTGATTTAGCCCGGGGATTTATCCCCGGGCGATGCCGGCTCGATTCCTCACAGGAGGCAGTTTGGCCACTCATCGAGTTCCCACCGCCGGCATCGCGTGGACATGTTCTTGGGCGAACGCCTCCTCGGCGGTGACATGGTGGCCGTCGGCGAGGAAGAGCACGTTGTCGAAGTCCGACTCCAGGCGGCCGATGTCGTGCGTGGCGATAATCGCCGTCTTGCCTTCGGCCCGCAAGTCATCGAGGACACCGGTCAGGATCATTCGCGTCTCGACGTCGACCGCGTTCATCGGCTCGTCGAGCAGGAGCAGATCCGCGCCCTGGACCAGTGCCCGCGCCAGTAACGCCCGCTGCTGCTGCCCGCCCGAAAGCTGACCGATCTGCCGGTCCGCCAGTTCTTCGAGGCGCAGCCGCTTGATCTCCTGCTCGACCAGCGCCCGATCCTCGGCGCCGGGACGTCGCAGCCAGCCAAGGTGGACATAACGTCCCGTCTGGACCAGCTCCCGCACGGTCATCGGGAAGCGCCAGTCGATCTCGCCGCGCTGCGGCAGATAGGCCACCCGGTGCAGGCAGCTCGCGACCGGCATGCCATAGACCCGGATCGAGCCTGAGCGCGGCTTGAGCAATCCGACGATCGACTTGAGCAGGGTCGATTTCCCCGCGCCGTTTGGCCCGACCAGCGCCGTTCGCGAGCCGATCGGCACCGTCAGCGTGACATTGTCCAGCGCCAACCGGTCGTCGCCCGGCATCGAGACGGAAAGATCATCGACGGCAACGGCCGCCTCGCCGGGCACCGACTGCCCGTGGCAGGGCTCGCGGCGGTAGGGGAGGGTAATCATCGCCCTATCCCGCCTGTCCGCCGAGCGCGGTCACAATCGTGGTCGCGTTGTAGGTCATCAGCGCGATGTAGGTCGCGGCCGGGCCGTCGCTCTTGCTGAGCGCATCGGTGTAGAGCGGCGGCGCGAGGGTCACGCCGGCATCCCGCGCAATCTGGTTCATCAGATCCTGGCTTTCGACATTCTCGGCGAAGATCGCCGGCACGCCGGTCGCCTTGATCTGGTCGATCAGCTTGGCGATGTCGCCGGCCGAGGGATCGGCCCCCTCGGTCGAGAGCGAACCGAGCGCGGTTCCCGCGATAGTGAAGCCGTAGGCGTGGGCGAAGTAGCCGAGCGAGTCGTGCGAGGTGACGAGGATCCGCTTCTCGGCCGGCAGCGTCCCTGCCATCTGCTTGATCCTCGTATCCAGCTCCTGGAGCTGCGTCGTGTAGGCTGCCGCATTCGCGGTGTAGGCATCGGTATGGGTGGGATCGGCGGCGATCAGCGCATCGCGGATCACCCCGACCTCCGCGATCACGTTGCTGACATCCTGCCAGACATGCGGATCGTGCTCGCCGTGGTCGTGGCCATCGTCGCTCGTGTGGGGAGTCGCCGGTATATCTGCCTGCCCATTGAATGCGAGCAGCGGCAGGCCATCGGATACCGCGACTCGCTTCGCCGAGGAGCCGGACGCCGAGTACATGTCGTTCAGCCAGGTCTCGAAGCCGATCCCGTTCTCGAAGATCAGGTTGGCATCGGCCAGCGAGGCGATCTGGTCCGGCTTCGGCTCGAAGGTGTGGGCGTCGCCGTCCGGCCCGACGATCACGGTGAGGTCGACGTTGTCGCCGGCCACGTTCTGGACCACATCGCCCAGGATGCTGAACGTCGCGACTACCCTCAGCCGGCCGGAGTCCTGCGCGGAGGTGTGCAGACTCGGCGCTGCGCCAATTGTGAGCATCAGGATGAGCGCGAGCCCGAGGGATCGCCAGGTGCGTGTCATGTCAAATCGAACCTTCATAGTTGAGCCGTCGTCAAGCGTCGGTACAGCTTCGGCAGCGCCCGTAGATCTCGAGCTGGTGGCCCTCGACCGCAAATCCGGTGCCGATCAGTGATTGGCCGATCAGCGGGGTCAGATCGCAGCCGCCGATCACCAGCGTGTCGCCGCAGGAGATGCAGACGACCTGGTGATGCCCGGGCAGCTGCCGGACCAG
>DASQCG010000325.1:0-8477 GCA_035634825.1 Thermomicrobiales bacterium
CGAAACGGTGCCGACGCCATCGTTGCCAAGGCCTCGATGGCTGCCATCGTCGCCGTAGATAACGAGATGGACCACTGGCGAGCGCTCGGCGACGTCCTCCCCGCATATCGGAATTCTGGCAACGAACTGATTGCTGATGCCTATCGGCGATCGGCGGAGGCATTAGGCTGGACGCCATTACAGAAGTCGGCGGCAAGCCTCTTCTATCGGGATGGATCTGACAGTAACGTGCGGACCGCCCTCGCGACAGCCGCCGGCGATCGTCAGGGTTCGGCAATCGGCCGTGCGGCCGCAGCGGCGGCCCTCGCCCGCATTCTCGAGAATGCCGGTCGCGGCAACGAGTACCTTGCATCTATTCGCACGACCCTTGGCCTGTTTGCTGACCAGCGCATACCGCCTGGAGTGAATTGGTCCGGGTTGCTCGGATACGAACCGAACATCGCCGACATGAGTTGCCAACTCGGCGAGGAACTAACAAAAGCAGGCGACGCCGCCGGCGCGGTCGAGGTCCTCAAGCAGGGTCATGCGTTCGACAAGGCTCACACAGGGCTCACCCAGGCGCTTGCCGAGGCGTACGCTCAGACAAACCAACTGGGCTCGGCTCTGACGGTTCTCGACGAGCTCGCGATGTCGCACCGCAAGGGCGGTCGCCTTGACGAAATGGCCGCGGTACTTCGGCAGATGTCGCAACTCGCGCCATCAAACATCAAGGTCAAGTCACGCCTGGTCGATGCCTACCTGCAACGCGGGTTTGTGGCCGAAGCTCGCGCCGAGTTGATCCAGCGGGCAGACCTCGAGGAGCGGGCCGAGAAGACGAAGGAGGCGATTATCAGCCTCCAGCGCGCGGCCGATCTGAGCTGGAACCTTGGCTTCCCGCAGGAAACGTTCAACCTGTATGACCGGATCCTCTCGCTCGATCCAGAGGACGTCTCGAATCGCAGCGCGCTGGTAAACCTGTATCTGCAGGTCGGCCGTTTGAGCGACGCCGCCGAGCACCAGCGGGCGGTGGTTGACCTCGCACTGAAGAATGGTCGCAAGCACGAAGCTATTGCCGCCCTTCACCAGGTGATCGGATTGACGCCGGACGACATGACTGCGTATTACCAACTCGGCGAGGCGCTCTCCTCGATGGGCGAGTACCAGCAAGCCGAAAAGGTCTACCGGCGGATCGTGCTCATGAATCCGGACGATGCCGTCGCCCAGGCGAAATCGACCGCGATGGCCGCACTCAAGGAACAAGCGCTGGGGCAATAGTCCCGCAACATGGCGCCCAGGGCACTGGGCGCCGTGTTACCATCGTTTCGACGATTTCGCGCGCCTTTGCGTCCACCCAATGTGAACTAAACACCGATGTCAGAGTTGACCTGGCTGCTGTCACGACTTGGAGAGCCCCGGTCAATTATTGACATTGCCGTCGTCACGGGGCTCCTGTTTTGGCTGCTCTGGGTGCTGCAGGGTACGCGCGCGACACAGCTTCTCCGCGGTGCGGCGATCTTCCTGATCGGCGCGGTAGTGCTGTCCCGCGTCCTCGATCTGCGAGCCCTCGGCTGGCTCATTGATAACATGTGGCCGGTAGTCATCGTTGCCGTGCCGATCATTTTCCAGCCCGAGTTGCGTCGCGCGCTGGAGCAACTTGGCCACACCGGGAGTTGGCTTCGGACCTCCCTCCCGGCCGGTTCCGACACCAGCACGCTGGCGGGCACAATCGACGAGGTTGTGCGCGCTGCCGCGCAGCTCTCCCGCCTTCGGTACGGTGCCCTGATGGTGCTCGAGCGCGAGACTGGACTCCAGGACTACGCCGATCGCGGCGTCGCGCTCGATGCGTTAGTATCACGACAGTTGCTGGTCACGATCTTTTTTCCGAACTCGCCACTGCATGATGCGGCGGTCCTGATGCGCGGCGATCGTATCGTCGCCGGTAGCGTGGTGCTGCCCCTCACCGACAACATCTCGCCGATGAGCAACCTCGGCACCAGGCACCGCGCCGGGATCGGTGTTACCGAGGATTCCGACGCCCTCGCGATCATCGTCTCGGAAGAGACCGGCCAGATCTCCGTCGCCCATCATGGCCGGCTTATCCGCAACCTGGACCAGGATCGCCTCCGCCGTGTCTTGCGGACCCTGGCCAGGATCGAGCGCGTCGACCGCGACGTGGAGGCCACCGGGCTGCGCCGGGCGATCGCCGACCGCATCGCCCCGATTGCCGAGCGTCGAGCCAAGCACAAGCGGTCGGAAACGCGACCCTCGGCTTCGAAGACCTAACCGGACAGATGCGTGGAAGAGCGAACCAGACAACCAATTCGAGCTGAATGGGGCTCTCGCCTCCTCCTGTCACTCGCCCTGGCGATCGGACTCTGGGGCTGGGTCACGGCTACCGGTGATCCGGAGAGAACCGGGAGATTCCCAAGCATCCCGATTACGGTCGAGGGACTCAAGGACGGCTTCGTGATCGTTGGCGAAGTGGGATCGGCCGAAGTTAGCGTGACCGGGCCACGCTCGGCTATCGAAGACCTGGTTTCGGCGCAGATCAAGGCATACGTCGACCTTGATCAGGTCAACTCACCGGGCACGTACCCGGTCCGGGTCCAGGTTCCGAAACCGGACAAGACATGGTCGACAACGTCCCGGCCCCGCTCGATCAACGTGATCGTCGAAACCGAGACGACCGTCGCGTTCCCCGTCGAGCCCAAACCGTCCGGGAGCCTCGGAGCCAACCAGCAGGTCGAGTCGGTCAATCCGAGCACGTCTGAGGTGACGGTCAGTGGTCCCGATTCACTCGTGAAACGCGTTGCCAGGGTCGAACTACCGATCGATATCGCGAATCGCACCACCGATTTCGCCAGCGTATTTACACCTGTCGCCGTCGACAAGGATGGGCAGACGATCGGAGGCGTGACACTCAGCCCGGCGACGATTTCGGCTACAGTCGAGATCACCGCGCGCGGCAAGCGAGTTGCAGTCATCGCCCAGATCGAGGGCGAGCCGGCCAGTGGATTCGAGATCGTCGATCGCCTCGTCAACCCGAATACGGTGCTGGTCGACGGACCGAGCAATGTCCTGGACCAGATGATCACGGTCAACACTGACACAGTCAGCATAAATGGCGCCGAAGGTGATATTGCCAAGCGAGTTAACATTGTCGGGTTACCCGCAGGCGTCACCCTCCTCGAGCCGCAGTCGGGGATGGTCGATGTCGTGGTCCAGATCAGGCAGCGCGGCGTCCAGCAACCGTTACCCGAGCAGCCGGTCAGCGTGATCAACCTCGAACCGGGTCTGAGCGCGCACGTTTCACCGGACACGGTGATCCTGACAGTGATTGGGAATGAGCAGGAGTTGCAGAACCTGACGTCGACAACCCTGTCGGTCCAGGTCGATGCGCGTGGCCTTGGCCCGGGGACCTACCAGATACAACCGACGGTACTTTTGCCACCGAACATGGAGTGGAAGAGCATCGAGCCGGCCATGGTAACGGTCACAATCATGCCCGAGGGCGCCTCAACACCAGAAGTGTCGCCCGTGGCAACGCCTCCCGCGTCTCCTACTCCCTAGGCTGAGTTGTTTTCGGTGCCTGGATCGATGCCTTTGCTGACCATCTCCATTTGATGCGTCAGGAGGATAGCCTCGGCGACTTCCTTCATGGACTTGCGGGAGTCCATACTGGCCTTGCGTATCCGATGGAATGCTTCAGACTCGCGGAGCTGGTAGGTATCCATCAGCACGCCCTTGGCACGCTCGACGACCTTGCGCGATTCGAGCGCGTCGTTGAGGTTGCCGATCTCCTTCTCGAGCGCGCGGAACTCCTCGAACCGGGCGAACGAGAGCTCGATGACCGGCATGAGCTCGGCTTCGCGGAATGGCTTGACGACGTAGCCGACAACGCCGGCTTCGCGGGCCTGCTCCACGAGCTCAGTGTCCGAAAAAGCCGTCAGGAGCACGACCGGAGCAATGCGCTCCGACGTGAGAATTCCGGCTGCCTGGATGCCATCAACCTCCGGCATCCTGATATCCATCACCACCAGGTCTGGCTTCAATTTGCGGGCGAGCTCGACCGCCTGGCGGCCGTCTCCTGCCTCGCCGACCACGTCGTAGCCGAGATGATTCAACATCTCACGCAGGTCCAGGCGAATCAATGATTCATCGTCCGCGATGAGAATGCGGCGTGGAGCACGCGATTGCGTGTTGCTCTGCATCACTCAGCTTCCCACTTGAAATCCAAACCCGGTTGGTCGGGGCGAGAGGATTTGAACCTCCGACCACCGGTACCCCATACCGGTGCGCTACCGGGCTGCGCCACGCCCCGATCTGCCGAGTATACCACCGCGCACCTGCGAGCCAGGAATGGCGGCGGCTACGGTGAAAAATGAAAACGGCTCAGTTTAGTGATTACTCACCATGCTGAGCCGTTCAGTACCGAAGATCGGACTACTTGATCTCGACCTTGGCGCCCGCCTCTTCCAGCTTGGCCTTGGCGGCGTTGGCCTCCTCTTTGGAGACGCCCTCCTTGACCGGCTTCGGCGCAGCCTCGACCAGATCCTTGGCCTCCTTGAGGCCGAGGCTCGTCAGCTCGCGGACGGCCTTGATGACTTGGATCTTGTTCGCGCCGGCCTCGGTGAGAACGACATCAAACTCGGTCTTCTCTTCCTCAGCAACAGCCGCGCCACCACCGGCGGCAGCGCCTGGTGCGAAGCCCATCGCCATCGGCGCAGCGGCCGAGACGCCCCACTTCTCTTCGAGCGACTTCACAAGGGTGTTGAGCTCGAGAACGGTCATGCTCTCAAGCGACTCGATCAACTTCGTCGTGTCCATGATTCCTCCGGGACCACCTGTTGTGTCCCTTACTGCTGTCGACTACCCAAAACTGATAACTACGCCGCGCTCTCGGCGGCTGCGCCCTGCTTCTCCGCGTAGGCGTTGAGCACCTGCACGAAACCGCGAGACGGTCCGCTGAGCACGTTGACGAGACCCTGAATCGGCGAGTTGATCACTCCGAGCAACTTGCCCAGAAGCTCGTCGCGCGACGGCAAGGTCGCAAGATCCTCGATCTCACGAGCCGTGACGATCGAGTTCTCGAGAACGCCACCCTTGATCGTCAGAATCCGCGATGTGCGCGCGAAATCCGAGATCGCCTTGGACGGCGCCACGACGTCGTCGTACGCCAGCACGAGCGCCAGCGGACCCTCGAGCATGGGCGTCAGCCCCTCGATTCCCGCCTTCTCGGACGCGATCCGGGTCAGCGTGTTCTTCGCGATCTTGAACTCAGCATTGAGCGGACGAAGCGTTGCCCGAAGCCCCTGCAAGCCAGTCACGCTGAGACCGCGGTAGTCGGTCAGAATCGCCAGCTTAGCGCGGGACAACTGCTCGGCTAATTCCTCGATAGCCTCTGCCTTCTCCTGCGTTGGCATGTTTGTTCACCTCCTCCCTGATGCCACTACAACCGAATGCCAATATGGTCAAAACGAAAACCGCCCTGGATGGGAGGCCCAGAGCGGTTCGATCGGTGATCGGTGCGTTGGAGCCTCGGCCGGACATTAAGGCGATTCAGAATCGCCACCGGCTGTCTTAAGCCATCTTCGGTTTTCGTGTACCACCAAACTAAGGGTGCGCGGCCTTCCGCTACGCTGCGCCGGTCGATGCCGCCAGCGCCGTCTCGTTCACGTTGAGCGTAACGCCGGGGCTCATCGCCGTCGAAATCGAAAGCGATTTGCAATAGACGCCCTTGATTGCGCTCGGCTTGGCACGCATCAGCGCGTCGACGAACGCGAACAGGTTCTCGCGAATCTGCTCTTCTGTGAAGCTCTTCTTGCCAATGACCGAGTGGACATTCGCCGTGCGGTCGTTGCGGAACTCAACCCGGCCGCCCTTGAGCTCCCGGATCACTCCCGGAAGGTCCTCGGCGGTGCGAACAACGGTGCCCGACTTCGGATTCGGCATCAGGCCGCGGCGACCAAGGATCTTGCCCAAGCCACCGACTTTGCCCATCTGGTCGGCCATGGCGATCGCGGCATCGAACTCGAGCCAACCGCCGTTGATCTGCTGGACGAGGTCATCGCTGCCAGCATAGTCGGCGCCGGCCTCGCGAGCGATCCGCTCGCCCTCGCCAGTGGCAAAGACAAGCACGCGAACGCCCTTGCCGGTACCGTGCGGGAGGGTCACCGTCGTGCGAACGGCCTGATCTGCCTGCCGGGGATCGATCCCAAGGCGGGCATGCACTTCGACGGTCTCGTCAAAGTTCGCATACGCTATTTCCTTGATCAGCGCAATTGCGGCGTCTGCACCGTACTCGGCGGTCTCATCGACCTTCTTGACGGCTTCCTGGTACTTCTTGCCGTGCTTCGGCATGTCTAAACTCCCGGTGGTCCAAACGACGCGGTGCGTCTCCCACCTCTTGAGCCGGGGGTTACCCGACGACGTCAATACCCATGCTGCGGGCGGTGCCCTCGATCTGCTTGACCGCGCCGGCGAGATCGACCGCGTTGAGATCCTTCATCTTGACCTCGGCAATCTCGCGGACCTGGTCGGCCGTAACCGACCCAGCCTTGGCGCTGGCGTTCGTGGAGGAGCCCTTCTCGATGCCTGCGGCGCGACGAAGCAGGTCCGGCGTCGGCGGCGTCTTCAGCACGAACGTGAATGAGCGATCCTCGTAAACGGTGATCGCGACCGGGATGATCTGCCCGGCCTGTGCTGCGGTTCGCTCGTTGTACGCCTTGCAGAACTCCATAAGCGCGATGCCATGGGGACCGAGGGCGGTACCAACCGGCGGCGCCGGTGTGGCCTTGCCGGCCGGCAACTGAATTTTCACTACTGCACGAACACGCTTCGCCAACGGATTTCCTCCTGACCCTTCCTGGCACGCGATTCAATCGCGTGGATTCTATGTCTCTCGTTCTGCCTGCAAGAAGTCGAGCTCAACCGGCGTCTCCCGCCCAAAGAACGAGACGAGGACGCGGATCTTGCCCTTTTCGTGGTTGATTTCGTCGATCTCGCCGCGGAAATCGGCAAAGGGACCATCGTTGATGCGGACCGTGTCGCCGAGCGCAAAGGTGACCTTGACCTTCGGCGCTTCCGCGACCATGCCCTTCATGATGGACTGGACGCGCGACTCATCGAGCGGAACCGGCTTGTTGTCGACATTGACGAACCCGGTCACCCCCGGCGTATTCCGAAGCGCGTACCAGGTCTCATCGTCCAACAACATCCGAACAAGCACGTAGCCGGGGAAGACCTTCTTGAGGACGGTCTGCCGCTGGCCGTTCTTGATCTCGATCTCTTCCTGCGTGGGTACGACCACTTCGTAGACGCGCTCGCCGAGATCAAGCGACTCGACCCGCGTCTCGATGGTCTTTTTGACCTTGTTTTCGTACCCGGAATAGGTGTGGAGGACGTACCAGCGTCCCTCCTGGTCGGACGTTTCCTCGCCCTGTTCGGCTTGGCGACGGGCTGCCAGCCGCTCTTTGAGGCTGAGGCGCTTGCCGTCACTCTTCGCCTTGGCGACCTCCTCGGCCTCGGGCTCCTCGGCAGATTCGTCAGTCTCGGCGGCAAGATCCACCGGTTCCCCGATCAAATCCGGCTCGACCTGGTCGGCATCCTCCACCGCCATGTCGTCCGTCACTCTGGTCGCCTCGTCGATATCCTGCTCGATCTGAGCCGCCTCTTCCAGCGCGAGATCTTGCTCTTCCACGTGGTCGGTGTTGGCTTTGGCATTCATGGGTTGATCGCTACCACCGTTTCTAGAAGAGACCAAGCAGCTGCACGAGCAAATAGTCGATCCCGCCAAGCAGGATGCCCAATGCAACCGAGATCCCGATCACCACGATCGTCAAATTGCGAGTGGTTTCCTGATCGGGCCAGTTGATCTTCCTCATTTCGGACATCGTGTCCTGCACAAGTCCGCGCAATCGCTCCGTGCGAACGGCGATGATATTTTGCTTCGGCGCCTCGCCTTTAGCGGGCTTGGTAGGCCGTGTTCGCTTCTCTGTCTTGTTCGACGGCGCTGTTGCCACAGAGCCACCACGGGCGCTAGACCGACGCTGGGCGCTCATGGTTCAGTCCTTCCCCTCTCTCGTCGCCCAGCCGCGCCCGAAGCGTTTGGCATGGGAGGTACGGGAGGCGCGCATCAATAAATCACAGACGCAACAAAACAGGGTTATCCTCTTTCAAGGCGTCAACCCTGTCACCTCAAGGTCGCGTTCGGGCAGGGCCGGCAGGAATCGAACCCGCAACCTGCGGTTTTGGAGACCGCTGCTCTACCAATTGAGCTACGACCCTATCTACCACCGTGCAGTGTACACGATATTCGGCGGACGCGAACCCGTCCGGGCCGCGCCCGCCGACTTGATATGACCTACTCGACGATCCGGGTGACGACCCCGGCCCCGACGGTGCGACCGCCTTCGCGAATGGCGAAGCGCAAGCCGTCCTCGATCGCCACCGGGGTGATCAGCTCCACCCCCATCTCGATGTTGTCCCCCGGCATCACC
>DASQCG010000326.1:0-4680 GCA_035634825.1 Thermomicrobiales bacterium
TGGCAGTGCGAATCCTGGCCTGGTTGAATGAGCTGCCCGCTGCGAACGCTTCGGTGCACGCTGCTGAATTGACTGCCGATACGCCGAAGTGAAGCTAACGCGTTGCCTGGTTCGAGTTATTCCGGCGAGTCGACGGTGAAGAGGTGATCCCCAACCTTGACGCTTGCGCCAATGCTGACCGGAATTTCGATCAGGACCCCGTCGCGCTGCGCTCGCAGCTCGTTCTCCATCTTCATGGCCTCGACCACCATCACGGGATCCCCGATCGCGACCACATCGCCGACCCCCTTGTGGATCCGGAGCACCGATCCCTGGATTGGGCTCGCGAACTTCGGACCGCCTGCCGCGATGGTCGTGCTGGGTTGGCGGGATGCGCGTTTCGGGCGGGCGGTGGCATGGACCGCGCCCGGGTCAGGATTTCCAGGCACGCGGACCTGGAAGCGTCGGCCATTCACTTCGATCGTTCGCTCGGTCCATGCATCTGAGTCAGGAATCTCCGCCTTGTCGTGATCGGCGGGCGGCGGAATCACCTCGGCGACGTCCATCAGGAACGAGGTCGACAGCCGGGCATCCTGAAACGCTGTGCTCGCCATTACGTTGCGATGAAGCGGAATCGTGCTCGGCACCCCCTCGATAACTATCTCGTCCAGCGCGCGACGCATCCGGGCGATCGCGATCTCGCGGCTCGGACCGGTCGCCACCAGCTTCGCGATCATGGAGTCGTACCGCTCCGAAATGACGGATCCACTTTCGACCGCAGTATCGACCCGAATCCCCGGCCCGAGCGGCGGCACGAACCGCGTGACCCGGCCGGGCGTGGGCGCAAACCCCATCCCGGGGTCTTCGGCGTTGATTCGGCACTGGACCGCGTGACCGCGCGGGTTCGAATGTGGCGCGATCGAGAGCGGCTCACCGAGCGCGACCAGCAGCTGCTCTCGGACCAGGTCGACACCGTGCACCTCCTCGGTGACCGTGTGTTCGACCTGGATCCGTGTGTTCATCTCCAGGAACGAGAATTGGCCATCCGGCTCGACGAGGAACTCGAGGGTGCCCGCGCTGACATAGCCAACGCCCCTGGCCAGGCGGATCGCGGCGTCGGCCATCTGCTCGCGCACCGAATCCGGCACGTTGGGGGCAGGGCTCTCCTCGATCAACTTCTGATGTCGTCGCTGAATCGAGCAATCACGGTCTCCGATCGCGATCACGTGGCCCTGCTGATCGGCAAAGACCTGCACTTCGACGTGCCGCGGCCGCATCAGGTAACGCTCGGCATAGAGACGGCCATCCCCGAACGACCGCTCGGCCTCACTCTGGGCGCTGACAAACGCGCCGGGCAGGTCTTCGGCTCGCTCGGCTATCCGGAATCCGCGACCGCCGCCTCCGGCCGCCGCCTTCAGCACGACCGGATACCCGACGCCTGCAGCCCATGCCCGCGCCGCTTCCGCGTCCGCCACCGGCTGGGTCGTCCCGGGCAGGATCGGCACGCCGGCGGCAACCGCTGATGCGCGGGCGGCAACCTTGTCTCCCATGGTCGCGATCGCGCCCGCCGGTGGCCCGACAAAGAAAAGCCCGGCCCGTGCACACTCCTCAGCAAAAGTCGCGTTCTCGGCCAGGAAGCCATAGCCGGGATGAACGAGATGTGCCTTGGCGCGGCAGGCGATAGCGATCAGCGCCGGGATATCGAGATACGGAATCGCCCGGTCGGATTCGATCCGGTACGCCTCGTCCGCCATCCGCACGTGAAGCGAGTCATCGTCGCCCGGGCCATAGACCGCAATGACCGTCAGGCCCAGATCCCGGCACGCCCGGACGATCCTGACGGCAATCTCGCCGCGGTTCGCTATCAATACCCGCTCAGTCATGGTGCGTCTGCCTTCCGTCAGGTCCTGGTTTCAGGAGTCGGCGCCGGCAACGCTTGGCCGGATCGCACGCGATCGATCAGGTATTCCTGGATCATGACAGGATCCGACAGATCCCAATAGAGTGGAATGTTATTGACGGCAAACTCCGCCCGGAGTCCCTTGCAGGCTCGCCAAAGGACCTGGTTCGCTGGGTCCGAAAAACAAGCTGTCTCAAAGGCGCCGACGGCGTCCAGGCGGCGTCCCATCTCCCAACCCACGTAATCCGCCAGCACATTGTGCTCCGGCTGGAGCAGAAACGCCTGCGATATTTGCACGTAGCGCGCCCATTTTGCGCCGAGGTCGAGGCGACCCTTCTTCGTATGGCCGAACACCGGCCGGTTGTCTTCTGAGTAATTCACCTTGAGCGACTGGATCAGCGAGTCGGGCAGGGCCTGCTCGAGCTCCGTGAGGTCCTGTGCCAACTGTGCGCTGAGGACGGCGACTTGTTGCCGCTCCTGTGTGGTCAGGTGATCGCTCTCCGGCAGGCGTGGATCTTTGGGATTCGCCGGGACAAACCAGGTCCCGTCGGCGCTCAACCGGCAGTTGGACATTCCCTCGATCGCCTCGGCCGGCACGTTCAGACCCGAGTCGCGCATCCAGAAGCTGGCGAAGTTGGCGCAACCCTGCTCGCCGGAGACTCCCGCCGTGACCAATGACACCGAATCAAGTTGCTTGGCCGATGGCGCGGTGCGCGAGATCCCCCAAAGTCCGGCCAGGACGACCGCGGAGATAACCGCGATCGCCAGCAGCACCCGGCTATCCCGGGAAGCGGGCGGCGCCCGATGAGTGTCGACTGAGCGGGCTGCAGGTACGTGATTCACGGCGCAATTATTGCGCAGTGAGCACCTTCTGTTGCTCGGAATCGGCGATGAGTGAATTGATCGACAGATCGACCGGCGCGGCCTCAGTTTTTGCCTCGAGCGGACGCTGTGCGACAGCCAGGATCGAGACGCCGACTGGCAAGTCCCAGTGCTGCATCACTTTCGTCTCGGCAGAGAGGATGCGATAGAGCGCCTCGTTGACCGGCTTGGGGTAAAAGGCGAGGTCCGAGACCGGGTGATCCTCGATCGAATGCCCGCGGAAGGTCCGCCACCAGGTCTTGCCCTTGCGCAAGGCCAGAACGGGCAGAAACAGCGCGCTGTTGCAGTATGTGATCCGGCTGACTTCGAACCCGGCGTCGGTCATCATCTGCTGCAACTGCGGTACGCGATAGCGGCGCTTGTGCTGATTGATCTCGTCGTGCTCCGACCAGAGGCTCTCGAATGCCGGAACCGTCACGATCAGGTGACCGCCCGGCTTGAGAATGTCGAAGAGGCTCGACAGGATGTGGACATCGTTGTCGACGTGCTCGATCACATCCAGCGATAGCACGAGATCGAATGACCCAGCCGCGAAGGGCGGGTCCGCGATCGATCCCTGGACGATATTTTCTACGCCGCGCCGACGCGCAAACGCGATTGCCTCCGGTGCGATCTCAAGACCAACCGCCTCGCCATAGCGCTCAAGGAGTTTGGTCATCTGCCCCGTACCGCAGCCGGCATCAAGCAGCCGGAAATGGTCGGACTTCGGCAAGGCGTCGACGATCTGGGTGATCATGTCGAATCGCCACCGGAACCACCAATGGGAGTTCTCGTGCTCGTAGTATTCTCCGTAATACTCCGATTTCATCCTTGGATGCGACTCCTGTCCGCCGTGTGCCGTACATAGTGAGCAGATGGCCATCGGTCATGGCGGTATCGCCGTTTACCTCGAACCCGGCGATCATAATACTTCGTAACTGAACGCTCGAAAAACGCGACACCATCAGGGTACGCGTGGAGACTGTCCAATTACCGCAACCTCGCCCGATACAACCAGCACCCAAGCGGCCGAAAAACACGCTCTGGCAGAGCTCTGGGATCGTCTCGCTCGCATCGTAGCGAGCGATCCGTACACGGTTGCGGTCTTCACGGTCTACGCGCTCGCGACCGTCCTCCTGCCTACGCTCGCTCCCGTTTCGATCAGCGACGACTGGACCTACATCCGATCGGTCGAATACCTGGTCAACCGCTGGGAGATCCACATCCTGCCGGTAGCCGCTGCTACCCAGATCACGCAGCTTTTCTGGGGTGGCGCGTTCGGCCTCGTCTTCGGCGTGACGCCGGGCGTACTGCGTGTCTCAACGATCCTGATCGTGCTAGTGAGCGCCATTGCCCTGCGCGACATGTTCCGCGACCTGCATGTAAGCAACCAGCGGGCTGCGCTTGGTACGGCACTCTATCTCTTCAATCCCATCATGTTCGCGATCAGCTACTCCTTCATGAGCGACCCGCACTTCGTCGCCTGGATGACGATCGCGGCCTGGCTCTATCTCAAGGCTGAGATGCAGGATCGCCCCGACCTCCTCTGGTGGGCGTCGGTCCTCGCGACAATCGCCTGCCTGGAGCGTCCGCACGGGGCCTTCATACCGATCGGCGTGGCGACCTGGTACGTACTCTCCGGTCGCCTGCGCATCGACCGTCAACCGATACGCTCCCTGGCGGCGATTGGACTCATTCCTGCCGTCACCATGCTGCTTCTGTACACCGTGTTCAACAACGGATTGCCATCGCAGCAAGGTCTGTTCCTCAGCGAGATGAAGTCGGCAAGTCCGACCGAAACCTGGCTGCTGATGAAACGGCTGGCCGTTATCGAGATCGCCTATACGGGATTGTTCGTTCTGCCGCTGATCATCGGCGCCATGGTCGGTGTTTGGCGCGCGCTCGGCAATCTGCCCACGTACGCCATTCGCATCTTGATA
>DASQCG010000327.1:0-5081 GCA_035634825.1 Thermomicrobiales bacterium
TACATCTACATTGCAGAAATATGGGCAGGTTCGAGCGCCATACGGATCAGGTCACGAGTGGCATCGAGGCAGCCATCACCGCTGCACGGCAGCGGCTGGACTGCGGAGATGCGGTCGTTCTCGAAGTCGGCAGTTGCGAAAGCGTGGTGCAGGATGGTGCCGTCCTCGAGCATCAGGGTCGGGGTGCCGCGGACGTCGTAGGCGTCGTAGCCCCAGTGCGCTTCGTCGAGAACCTCGGCTCGGACGGTCGGGTCCGCGAAATCGCGCTCGAAGCGGCGCATATCGAGGCCAGCCTCCTGCGCGATCTCGAGCATGACCTCGGGGCGGCCGATGTTGCGGCTCTCGGCGAAGAAGGCGCGGCGGATTCTCAGGTCGATCCCGTGCCGCTCGGCCTCGCCTTGCCTGCCGGCGCAGACCGCGGCATCGAAGGCGGATAGCGTGGTCGTGGGCCAGTCGTCGCCTCGGTATGGGGCGAAGGTTGCGCGCGGCTCCTGGAGGGCGGCGAGCCACCACTCCTGTTCCAACTCGTGCCGGTTCGGTGGTCCGCCGCCGACGATCTCGAGGGGAAATGCGCGGGTCCGGAGCCTGACTTGTCCCTCGAACTCGGGCATCACGGCATCAAGACGGACCGCGCCGATATAGCACCAAGGGCAGTAGTACTCCGCCCACTCGAAAATCTCGGGAATCCGCGCCTGCGCCGCCACCGAAGCACCTCCAATCACGCCATCGTGATTACACGTGCCCCGATTATCTCACGGGGCGATAGATTGAACTCGCCTCATCCACTATGCGCTCACGGGGTCGGGGTCCACTTGGGCTCCGGGGTGCCGATTGGGGTAAAGTCATTAGGGTAGATGACCTGGACGATGAAGGAGAGGCTGCCCTTGTTGCCTACGGTGCCGGTGATCTCCCAGCAGCCATCGGTGGGGAAGGTGATGCCGCTGACCTGCAGGCCGATGTCGCCGTATCCATCGGGAATCCGGGCCTCGAGCGGTAGGGCGGGCGCGTCAAGCCGGCGACCGTCTATCGTCAACGTGCCACGCAGGTATCGGTACCACATCCATTTCATCCCGACCACCCTACCGTCCGGGGTGAGGTGCGCATCATTCGGCACTTCGACGATGCCTGGGCGTTCACTCCACATGGTCAGGCTGGACCAGAGCGCATCGTTTCCGTAACCTCCCGTTCCACCAATGTAGTCAGGCGGCGGGTCGTTGCCGTTCGGCTGCGTGACCGGGCAGTCAGATGGTGTCCGGGTGGGAACCGCGGCTGGCTTGGGCACGAATTCCAGCGGGTATTTGACCAGGAGGATGAAGGTCAGGCTGGCCGTGCCATCCAGGTGGCCGGTGAGTTCCCAGCAGCCGTCGGTTGGGAATGTGATGCCGCTGACCTGGAATCCGGTGTCACCGTAACCCTCGGGTATCCAGGCCGTTAGCGGCGGTGCCGGAGCGTCGAGGCGGTGGCCTTCAATCGTCAATTTGCCGGAGGCGTAGCGATACCAGGCCCACTTCAGATCCTGGACGGTTCCGTCGGGCAGGAGATGGTCGTCGTTCGGGACCTCGACGATGCCGGGCTGTTCGCTCCACATGACGAGGCTGACCCAGAGCGCATCGTTGCCGAATCCATCCATCCCGCCGAGGTTAGCAACCTCAGGCGGTTGTTTGCCGCTCGGCCGGGTAATCGGGCAATCGAATGGCGTGGCCATGGGCGAGGGGGTGGCGGGATTTGCGGCTCGTCCCGACGAGAGCGCCGCGAACGCCAGCAGCGCGCAGATCAGCAGCCCAAACAATCGTCTCATCGCGCATCCCTCCGGTGCCGGCCATAATCGCCTACCGGGAGTACAACGCCGGACGCCTATTGGTTCCCGGATCAACCCGTTTGAGCTACCGGAGTCCCGATCAGGCAGGTACCGGGGTGCCGGGTCCGCCCCAGTTGCGAAGGCGAAAGCCGAGGACGATCAGGAGGGCGCCGAGCAGGATCGCGAAGAGGCCAATCGCCCAGACGATCGAGACCGCGCCGCCACCTGGGAAGATCATGACAAGAATGCCCCAGATCACTCCCCCTGCCCCGGCGAGCATCAGCAGCCACTCATTTTCGATCTCATTCCGCAGCTGCCACGCGCTGAAGATCTGGAGGAGGCCGACCGAGACGGCCCAGATGGCGATCAGAAACACGACCGTCGTAGCCGTCAGCTCCGGCCAGGCGATGCTGATGATCCCGATCAGGATTCCGGCCACCCCGGCCAGTATGAGCGACAGCCGGTGTCCGCCCGCATTGGTGAAGAGCGCGGCCCAAATCGAAAGGAGACCATCGGCGATCGCGTAGATTCCGAAGACGATGACCAGCGTGCCGATGGTCAGGTTGGGCCAGGCCCAGGCGGCGATCCCGAAGACGATCGCAGCGATTCCCCGCAGGACGTACACCCACCACCGTCGTGGTGCGGCCTCCATCAGCATGGCACTCCTCCACCGTTGACATGAACGCGTCGCATCGAGTCCGGACGGAAGGGTTATGGAATCACTGGCCAAAAAGCCGAAATGATCTCTACAACTCACTATATCGGACTGCGCAAGCGACCACCGCTGCACCTCGCGCGCGGGCCGGGGTGCACATCAGGAGCAAGGACAGGGCGGCCCGGGGCTACTTGGGAGGCAAGGAACGGGCAACCGCGATGCCCATCCGAACCCAGATGGCGAGATCCTCGTCTTCGGCGATAGCGTCGGGGCCGACGGTGACCCAGCCTTTCATCGGGCGATCCTGACTGGGGAACTGATCGACGTCCGGTTGGGTCAGGATCGCCTCGTGCTGGTCGGCTGGCACCCGGACGATCAGGCGATCGCCCTGGACACCGGCGCACATGTTGCCATCGAGCAGAAAGCCATAGCCGCCGAACATCTTCTTGCCGGCCAGGCCGGGCTCGCCGGAGAGGACCTCGCGGATCCGGTCGGCGAGCCCTTCATCGAAGGCCACTTCAGGCAGACTCGAGGTAGCGAAGCACGGTGCGGACCATGACTTCCATGCCGTTCGCCATCGACTCCTCGTCGATGTCGAAACGCGGGTGGTGGTGGCCCCAATTCAGACCGCGCTCCTCGTTCGCGCTGCCGACGAAGTAGAAGCAGCCGGGCTTCTGCTCAAGGAAGTAGCTGAAATCCTCGGCGCCCATCATCGGCGGCGCTTCGATCACGTTCTCCGCACCGACAACCTCGGCGGCGACATCCATCACCAGCCGGGTCATTTCCGGATGATTGACGGTCGCCGGGTAGCCTTGCGCATAGTCGTAATCGACTTCGGCGCGCATCGCGGTGGCGATGCCCTGGACCAGCCGCTCCACGGCCTCAGCGAGGTGCTCGCGAACGTCAGGATCGAAGGAGCGGAGCGTACCGCGCATGATCGCGGTATCCGGAATGACGTTTGGCGCTTCGCCGGCGATCAGCGCGCCGACGGTGCAGACAGCCGGTTTGACCGGGTCAATCTCGCGGGCGACGATTGTCTGCAGCGCGGTCACGATCTGGGCGCCGACCGCGATCGGGTCGACGGTCAGATCTGGATGTGCGCCGTGTCCACCCTTGCCCTTGATCGTGACGTAGAAGCGGTCGGCCGCGGCCATCGCCGGACCGGGCCGGGTCGAGATCTTGCCGAGCGGTTGCCCCTGGTCCATGTGCATGCCGAAGACGGCGTCGACATCCGGGTCCGAGAGCACGCCCTCGTCGATCATGACCCTGGCGCCACCACCGCCCTCCTCCGCCGGCTGGAAGAGCACCTTGATCGTGCCGGCGAACTCATCCTTGCGATCGGTCAGGACACGGGCGATGCCGAGCAGCATGGCCGTGTGGGCGTCGTGGCCGCAGGCGTGCATCTTGCCGTCGACCTTCGAGCAATACGGCACGTCGTTTTCTTCGTGGATCGGCAGGGCGTCCATGTCGGCCCGGAGGAGGACGACCTTGCCCGGCCCCTTGCCGCCGCGGATCAAGCCGGTTACCCCGGTCACCGCGATGCCAGTGCGGACGTCTTCGACACCGATCGAGCGCAACCGCTCGGCAACGATCTTCGCCGTCTCGAATTCCTGGAATCCGAGCTCGGGGTTCTCGTGGAACTGCCGCCTGTCCGCGATCACGCCTGGCATGATCTCATCGATTTCGCCGCGCAATCGTTCTACCGCCGCAACCATGAACGGGACCTCCCGGCGCTGCGGCACCCCGCCCACGCCAAATAGGACTGAATGTATTGCGCGCGATTGTACCTATCCCCGTGTGCGGGCGGATGGCTATCGGCAAAGCGGTGTGCTAGGCTGACCCCTCCGTTCCGGGAAGGGGAAAGGGCCTGACGGCCCGTCATGTGCGTATGCGGTGTATCGGTGGCGCGTAACCGGTTATAGTGCGTTCATTGGTTGACGAGCCACGATAATAGATGTGCGCACGATGCGGTGTGAGCGTGTTCGCCGCATCATCGAGAGCGATTCAGGAGAAGCGGTGCGATGTCCATGCCCGCTTGCCACATAGGCCGACCGCCGGCGGCCAGACTGACTGCGATCTTCGTTGTCTGTATTGCCATGCTCGCCCTGGCGGCGCCGGCATCGGCCTCCGGCTGGAACCAGACCCTTACTCCCCGATCCTGGCCGGTCGCAGAGGGTGGTTCTTTTCGCTACCACATACAGCCCGGAGCATCGGGCGCGCAGATGCCGAGCGCGAACGGGTTCCGAACCGAGTTCGGGCCGGCATTCGACTCTGCCGAGCGTCTCGCGACCTCAATTCTCGCGACACCGAAGGTTGGGCCTGTCGATGTCTACGCCTTCGCTAACCCGAACCTGTTCGAAGTAACGGTCAAGGCGCACCCGATCGGCTTGACCCCTCACCCGACCGTCGTCGTCGACCCGGCTGCCGGCGAGGTTTTGGTCGACCTCACGAAGCTGCTGACGCTGTCGCCGGCGCAGGTCGAAGACGCGATCGGGAACGCAGTGACCCAGCTTGCGGTCCAGCGTGCGTCGGCCGGCAGCGCGCCAGCGGGGATCACGGCGGGAATCGCTCTTTATGTCGAATTGCCGACGTCAGAGTATCTCGCCCGGCTCGCCTCGACTGTTCAGG
>DASQCG010000328.1:0-3822 GCA_035634825.1 Thermomicrobiales bacterium
CTTGTCGCCCCGATCGATCGCCTCACCCTGCGGGCCGAGGCCGATGCCCAGGCGGCCCGCGCCGCAGCCGGTTCGGTAGACTGATCGGACGAGATCGCACATCTCGGCGGTTCCTGACCGCAATCCGACACGCGAGTGGAATAGAGGGAAGCAGGTGACGAAACGACACCACCATCCACTATCCACCTATCACCAACCACCAGACGCATGACCGTGCTCCAGAACTTGCCTGACCATCTTCGATCTGTCCTGCACGCCCTCGCCGCCGCCTTCGAGGCCGACGGCGCTGACCTCGCGCTGGTCGGCGGACCGGTCCGCGATCTCCTGCTCGCGCGGGACGTGACCGACCTCGATCTGACCACCGACGCAGTGCCCGAGCGGATCAAGCGGCTCGGCGGTCTGGCCGGCGCGAGCGCGAGCTTCGATATGGGCGAGCGGTTCGGCACGATCGGCTTCGTTTTCGAGCGGGACCACGCCGCCCCGATCGATGTCGAGATCACGACGTATCGCGCCGAGTACTACCCGAATGAGAGCCGCCACCCGGAGGTCACCTTCGGCACCTCTTTGACCGACGACCTCAGCCGGCGAGATTTCACGATCAACGCGATGGCGATCGACCTCGAGACGGACGTGCTGATCGACCCGTTCGAAGGCCAGATGGATCTGCACCAGGCGCGGATCCGGGCGGTCGGCGACGCGCGCAGCCGCTTCCACGAGGATCCGCTTCGCCTGCTCCGGGCAGCCCGGTTCGTCGGCCAGCTCGGTTTCTTCCTCGACCCTGCGACTAAGGCGGCGATGACCGAGTTGGCGCCGGAGCTGCGCCGGATCAGCCGGGAGCGGATCTATGCCGAGCTGACCCGGCTGCTTTGCGGCGAGTTCGCCTCGCACGGGCTGGAGGTGCTGCTCGATACCGGCCTGTTCGAGGTCGCGATGCCGGAGCTGAAGCCGCTTGCCGCCGAGGCGGAGCTGGAACGAACCATCCATCGCGAGAAGGATCTCTGGGACCACACCCTGCGGGTGGTCGACAAGTCGCCGGCGCGACCGATCGTGCGCTGGGCGGCACTCCTGCACGACGCCGCCAAGCCGCACACCCGCTCAGTCTCGCCGGACGGGCAGATCCACTTCTTCGGCCATGAGCGGGTCGGGGCGGACCTCGCCGCGACCCTGCTGCGCCGCCTCGGAGCTGACAAGCACACGGTTACTTCGGTCGCGCGGCTGGTTGAGCTGCACCTGCGCCCGGCGTCGTACGACGTCGACTGGACCGACAGCGCGGTTCGCCGGCTTGTGCTGGAAGCGGGGGACGAGCTGGCGGACCTGCTCGACCTGGCCGGCTCTGACATCACCTCGGCCAACGAGCGCAAGATCAAGCAGGCCGGTCGCCTGATGTCCTCGCTGCGGTCGCGGATCGCCAAGCTGGAGGAGGAGACGGCGCTGGCCGAGCTGAAGAGTCCGCTCGATGGCGTCGAGCTGATGGAGCTATTCCAGCAGCCGCCCGGCCGCTGGATCGCCGACGTCAAGGATCATCTGCGCGAGCTGGTCATCGAGGGCCTGCTGACTCCGGGCGACAAGGAGCGCGCGAGGGAGATCGCAGCGGAGTTCCTGAATGTGCCGGAAAAGTAGGTTTTAGGTTCTGGGTTTTAGGTTTTGGGGGGTTCGGGGTTCGGGGTTCGGGAAGAGCGTAACTGGCTACCGGCTACTGACTACTGGCTACTCACTTCCCGCCTCTGCGCCTCCGCGCCCCACTCCTCGACTCGTGCAACATGCACAAAAACCTGCGCGCGATTGGTGCGTCCTGCACGGAGAATCGCGCCGCGCTGGCCCATACCATGAATGGTCGTCAGGCAGTTCCGGTCAGTGTGACTGGAATCGAACCCGGCGAAGGCCGCCCACGTATGAACAACGGGTCAGCGAGGACCTGGGCACGAGACCTTCGGTAGGCGCAGCGTTGCACACCGCTTCCAGTACGGTGTGCGTTTTGTGGTGAAAGGCAGGACCCGACCAGATGACCACCCCAGCCGACGTCATGAAGATGGCCAAAGAGAACGGCGTGAAGATCGTCGACTTCCGCTTCTGCGACCTGCTGGGGACGTGGCAGCACACCTCGAAGTCGATCTCCGACGTCGACGAGGAGATCTTCGAGCACGGTGTCGGCTTCGATGGTTCCTCGATCCGCGGCTTCCAGTCGATCGACGCCTCCGACATGCTGATGATGCCGGACCCGACCACCGCCCGCCTGGATCCCTACACCGCCGTCCCGACCATGTACGTCGTCTGCGACCTCTACGACCCGACCACCCGCAAGCGGTACGACCGCGATCCGCGCGGCATCGCCCAGCGGGCCGAGTCGCACCTCAAGAACACCGGCATCGGCGACATCGCCTACATGGGTCCAGAGCCGGAGTTCTTCGTCTTCGACAATGTCCGCTTCGACATCACCAACAACGCCAGCTTCCACTCGGTCGATTCAATCGAGGGCTACTGGAACAGCGGCAGCGAGAACGGGCACGGCAACCGCGGATACACCACCCGCCCCAAGGCCGGCTATTTCCCGGTCGCCCCGCATGACACGCTCCAGGACATCCGGACGGAGATGGTCCTGACGCTCGAGGAGCTGGGCATCCCGGTCGAGGTCCACCATCACGAGGTCGGCACGGCCGGGCAGTGCGAGATCGACATGCGATTCGACTCGCTGCTCTCGATCGCCGACAAGGTGATGACCTACAAGTACGTCGTCCGCAATACGGCCAGGAAGCACGGCAAGGTCGCGACCTTCATGCCGAAGCCGATCTTTGCCGACAACGGCTCGGGCATGCACGTCCATCAGTCGATCTGGAAGGACGGCGCGAATCTCTTCTCCGATCCCAATGGCTATGCCGGCATCGGCGAGACCGGCATGCACTACATCGGCGGCCTGCTCAAGCACGGCCCGGCCCTGATGGCCCTCGCCGCGCCGACGGTCAACAGTTATCGCCGCCTCGTTCCGGGTTACGAAGCACCCGTAAACCTGGTCTACTCGGCGCGGAACCGTTCGGCCGCGGTCCGAATTCCGACCTACTCCTGCAACCCGAAAAGCAAGCGACTCGAGTTCCGCTGCGCTGATACGGCCGCGAACCCGTACCTGCTCTTCAGCGCGCTGCTGATGGCCGGTCTGGACGGGATCAAGAACCGGATCGACCCGGGCGACCCGGCCGAGTACGACCTCTTCGAGGCCGACAAGGCCACGCTGGCCAAGGTCAAGACCGTGCCGGGCTCGCTCCGCGAAGTGCTCGGCGCGCTCGAGGCCGATCACGACTTTCTGCTCGAGGGCGAGGTCTTCAGCAAGGGCTTCATCGAGAACTGGATCGACTACAAGCTCGAGAACGAGGTCGAGCCGGCCAATCTGCGGATCAGCCCATACGAGTTCTACCTGTACTTCGACGTCTAACGTCCGGGAACATCGCGCGGCCCGCCTCTGGGCCGCAAGGGTTTCGGGCACGACCATACGTTAGGGTGTCGCTTGCTCCGCCCGGTCGTCATCAACGGTCGCGCTCGGTGGGGAGACCCGGCATTTACCCCAGTGGCGGGGTTAACCGATAGCGGGGGAGCGGCAAGCAACTCCCCCACACTTCGAGAGGGTACTGCTGCGCCGGCCGTCGGACCGGCGCTACGTCGCGGCTGCGGATACCAATTCGAACTCGGGATTGGTTAGCCGCTAAAATTGTCCGTACCGGCGACGTGGCAGGGGTTTTCCTGCCACGTCTTTTTTTGAGAGGAGCACCTGCGTGCCTGAGACCACCCTTGACCTTCGGGAGGCCATCCTCGGCCCGACCCCGACCAAAGAGC
>DASQCG010000329.1:0-2213 GCA_035634825.1 Thermomicrobiales bacterium
ACGTGCATCAGGACGATCGCGCCCTGGACCAGGTTCTGCATGACGCGGTCGTAGATCGCATCCGCGGTCAGGCCGTTCCAGCCGAACGAATCGATTGTCCACATCGCGGTTTTCGAGTAGCCGAGCGCGCCGACATCCCGCAGAACACCGGCGTCGATATCGCCATATGGCGGCCGCCAGTATGGCTTGGCATTCCGCTTGGTCAAGCGCTTGATCATGTTCTCGTTGGCCTGGATCTGGGAGAGCCGCTTGGCCGGGCTGGATGGGCCCGTGCCTGGAGTCGAGGCGCCGGTGTACGAGGGGTGGTCCAGCGTGTGGTTGATCATCTGGTATCCGCCGACGGCGATGCGGAGGGCGGCATCCGGGTTGGCCGTCATCCATGCCCCGGTCAGACCGAAGCTGGCCGGGATGCCATGGAACGCCAGCCGCGAGAGGATCTGGCCCGCGTACCCGTAGTCCGAGCCGCAATCGAAGGTCAGCGCGACCCGTTTGACTGCCGGATTGCCGCGATCGATCACAGCGGATTCGGTACCGCGCAGCAGGACCGACCAGGAATCCACCCAACCGGAGACATCGCCCGCCCGGACCTTGAACCAGTCCCCGGCAGTCGCACGAATCCGTAACCTGGTTCCATTCGGCAGCCAGGTCAGGATTGGTTCCGAGGCGCCAGGGGCAGTCCGAACATTTAGCCCGGACGATGATGAGACGACGCCGGTGACACCCGAAAGGGCGGTCGCGGCAACGTCGTCGGTCATTCCAAGCGCAGATGCCGCCGCAATACTGCCGACCGCCAAAGCGGCAGTGCGTCGGAAGAGAACTCGTCGCGAAAAGAGATCCTGGGTCACCGCGCGTCTCCCATTGGGCCAGGGTTGACATTCCGGCCGCTCTCGTCGCTGCCGTCTGATTAGTAGAACGCAGAAATGTCGCGACGCGGTTCGGATCCAGGGAGCAATCGCGCACCTAATGCCCGCGCGTCATGCAATTGACATGTTCACATCGCCTGAGACATGCGGATCGATTGCCGCTGTTCCTAGACTGGGGTCAGGAGTCGATCCCTGATTCCGGGGAACGTGGTTGACGCGCGAAGGAGTGCAAACATGAGCGCACTGTTCGACTTGACCGGCAAGGTTGCCGTGGTGACCGGAGGGGGTGCTGGACTCGGCGCCAATTTTGCCCGTGCGCTGACCGAGGCGGGCGCATCCGTCGTGGTTGCCGACATCAATACCGAGCACGCCGAGCGCACCGCCGCGACCTTGACCGGCGAGGGGCGCAAGGCGGTGGCGGTTCATGCGGACGTAACCAGCGAGGCGGACATCGCGCAGATGATCCAGCGCGCGATCGACGTGTTCGGCGGCGTCGATATTCTCGTCAACAACGCCGGCATTGGGGCCGGGATGGGGGCGCCGGAGACGGTTCCTCTCGACGAGTGGAAGCGCACCGTCGACATTAACCTGACCGGCGTCTTTGCCTGCGCCCAGTCCGCGGCCAGGGCCATGATCGCGGGCGGCAAGGGAGGCAAGATTATCAACATCGCCTCGATCCTTGGGCACGGCGCGTCCGAGCCGGTACCAGCCAGTGCATATGCGGCCACCAAGGGGGCGGTGGTGAATCTGACTCGCGATCTCGCGGTTCACTGGGCGCCACACAACATTCGCGTCAATGCCCTCGGACCGGCCTACTTCCCGTCGGACATGACGGGCGGAATTTTCGAGGACAAGGACCTGCTCGCCGAGATCGAGCGGCGGACGCCGATGGGCCGTGTTGGCCGGCCGCACGAACTGGATGGACCAGTCGTCTTTCTCGCGTCCGACGCATCGTCGTACATCACCGGACAAACGCTCTACGTCGACGGTGGCTGGACGGCCTGGTAGCAATTGCGAATCCGTGACGGAGCCGGCTAGATCGGCTCCGTCACGGCAGGCAGGACATAGCCCTCGATCAGGGGGCGAACGATTGAGACCGGGTTCGGCGGAGTCTCGAATCCCTTGAGGACGACCACAATCAGGTCCAGCGCCGGCGCAATGTACAGGTAGTTGCTGCCGAACCCGAGTCCGAAATATGCGCCGTAGGGGCTCTCAGGGATTACCCACCATTGGTATCCATAGGCGGCGTAGCCGGTCGAGTCGCCGCTCGACTGATAGGTCGTGGCGGCCGCGAACCAGTCGGGTGACACTAGTTGCGTACCGTCCCACTCGCCTGAGTGCAGCGCCAGC
>DASQCG010000330.1:0-4173 GCA_035634825.1 Thermomicrobiales bacterium
CCGAGCTTGGCGAGCGCTTTCATGACCTTCGGGCGGGTAAATGCTTCCGACAGGAAGATGACGCCAGGATCAACCGATTGCACCTCCCGGATCAACCACTCCCAGAACGGAAATGGCTTGGTGTGCGGATTGTCGACCCGAAAGATCCGAATTCCGCGGCGAACCCAGAACAGCACCACGTCGCGCAAGGCCCCCCATAGGCCCTCGCGGTCGGCGCCGTAGAAGTCTGGATTGACGATATCCTCGTATTTTTTCGGGGGGTTCTCGGCGTACTGGATCGAACCGTCGGGACGGCGCTTGAACCATTCCGGATGTTGCGAGAGCCACGGATGGTCGGGCGAGCACTGGACGGCGAAATCCAGCGCGATCTCCATTCCGTGGTCGGCGCAAGCCGCGACCAGCCGGCCAAAATCGTCGAGCGTGCCGAGCTGGGGGTGGACCGCGTCATGTCCGCCTTCGGCGGACCCGATTGCATAGGGACTCCCGGGATCATCCGGACCGGACGTCAGCGAATTGTTGCGACCCTTCCGATTGACGCGCCCGATGGGGTTGATGGGGGTCAAATAAAGGACGTCGAAACCCATCGCGGCCACGTCCGGTAGCCGAGCGATACAGTCGTCGAACGTGCCGTGGCGGGTGGCCGTAGGCGATTGGCTGCGCGGCATCATCTCGTACCACGCCCCGGCGCGCGCAATTGGGCGATCCGCCAGCAATGGATAGCTCGGGCTTCGGGTCAGATCGGACTGCGTTCCTTTGCTGGCCGCCGCGGCGAGCTCGTCAGATAGCAGCGTTTCAGGGTCGGCCGTTCCGGCCGGTGCCCGACAGACCTCGCGAATGAGGCGAGCCTGAGCGACATTGCGCGCCTTCAGCGACATCAGGATAGTGTGGCCTTCGGCGATCTCGAGAGCCAGGTCCATCCCCGCCTCTCGTTTCGCGATAAAGTCACGGCGCCAAGTCGCGAACTCGTCGGTCCAGGCTTCAATGGCGTACACGTATCGGCCGGGTTTCGGCGGCGCAAAATTTGCAGACCAACGGTCGTTTGGCCGCGCCAGCATCGGAACGCGGGACCATTTGTTGGCGGCTTCCGGCCGCCACAGCAACTCCGCGGCAAGGACGGCATGACCGTCCCGAAAAATGTCGGCCCATACCTCCACCGTCTCGCCTGCAATTCGCTTGACCGGAAATCGGCCGACGTCGACGAGCGGATAGACATCCTCGATGTAGATGCGACGACCGGAAAGGTCGCCGACGGAGGGGATACTCACGTTCGCTGTCACGTCTGGATCGTGCATTGCCGTCCTGTCAGCCCACCCGGACGGCAGGAGAGGTGTTGGTGGAACCGATAGGTCCCCGCTTTGGTTCCGCCCTTCCCCCGGCCTCGGGGATGCTGGACCGAGAAACTCGCCTACCCGGTGCGGAACGCGGTGGCGGAACCAAGTGGTATCGGCCAAGTTGCCGGTCGGCTGATTGTGGGGAAAATGTTACCTGTTTGCGCCTGACCGCCACTGCCCGATTGCCACATAGAGCCCGCCGATCATGAACGATATTCTGGAACGTGCCGCCCGATGCGGCCTGGAGACTGAATATCGCGACGCGTTCGGGCAGCTGCAATCCGTAGAGCCGGAGATCCTGGCGAGACTCCTTGATTCCCTGGCAGTTGGTGGCGAGGAGCCGCCCCGCATGCTGCCGCGGACCGTGGTGATACGCGGGCAAGCCGATCGCTCCCTCCACCTGAGCGTCCCGGAAGGCCTCCCGCTTTGGTGGGAGATCTGGTCGGAGCAGAAGATCACCGACGGCGAGGGCGTTTCCCCCGTGCTCCACCTCCCGCAAGGCCTGCCGCAGGGGGTCTTTCGCCTGCATGTCCGAGTCACGGCTCCGGCAGGTCCATTGACCAACGTCGCATGCCTGGTCGTTTGCCCGGATCGTGCCTATCAAGGTGGTGAAACCGCGCTCCCGAGGATGTGGGCGCTTGCGGTGCAGCTGTACGGGGTCAGATCGTCCGGCAATTGGGGCCACGGCGATTTTTCCGATCTGATCACGCTCATTGACCTCGCCGCCGATCTCGGCGCATCGGGCATCGGACTCAACCCGTTGCATGCTTTGTTCGATGATCGGGCGCACGAGGCAAGTCCTTATTTTCCCAACAGCCGCCTCTTTCTTAATCCACTTTATATCGACGTCGCAGCGGTGCCGGAATTTCCCGGACTGAAAGCGGCCGGGCTGGCGGACGCGATCGAGCGGCTTCGGGACAACAATATTGTCGACTACCACGGGGTTGCAAACGCCAAGACGCGGGGGCTCAAGCTCGCGTACAAAGCGTTTCGGGCGCACGGCACCACGGCAAGACGCGAGGCCTTCGATCATTTCCGACAACAGCGTGGCTCCTCACTGGCCCGCTTTGGGTGCTTCGAGGTGATGCGCCGGAAGTTCGTCGGTCCCTGGTGGGAATGGCCGGACGAATGGCGGAGAGTCGATGACAAGGCCATCGAAAGCCTGCGGCGGAGTGCGCCCGCGGATGTCGGCTTCATCGAGTTTGTGCAATGGATCGCTCACGAGCAACTTGACCTTTGTCGAGCCCGCGCCCGCGCGCGGAATTTGCCAATTGGGCTTTATCTTGATGTCGCCGTCGGCGTGCGGAACGACAGTTTCGACGCATGGTGCAACCAGGATGCCGTCTTGTCCGGAACTGCCGTCGGTGCGCCGCCGGACATTCTCAACATGGCGGGACAGAATTGGGGATTGGCAGGGTTCAATCCGGTCGGCCTCGAAGATCGGCAGTTTGATCCGTTCTGTCGCATGCTGCGAGCCTCCATGCACTATGCCGGGGCAATCCGGCTCGATCATGTTCTCGGATTGAAACGTCTATATGTCATTCCCCACGGCATGCGGGCGATTCAGGGAGCGTATATTCGCTTTCCCTTCGAGGCGCTTCTGGCTGTCGCGGCGCATGCCAGCGTTGAGCACCGATGCATCGTCATCGGGGAAGATCTCGGAACCGTTCCCGACAATTTCCGGGAAACGCTCGCGGACTGGGGGTTGTGGTCATATCAAGTCATGCTGTTCGAACGCGGTTGGGACGGGACTTTTTCCACCCCGGACAATTACCGGCAAAACGCGCTGGTGACGTTCGGAACACATGACGTTTCGACCTTTGCCGGTTGGCGGGACCACCGTGACCTCGCTGTCAAGCGGGCACTCGGCATCGACCCCGGCGAGACGAGCGAGCAGCGGCATGGCGCCTTCCATGCTTTGGATCAGGCGCTCCGGCAGCGCGGCATCGAGGGGGCCGACTTTCCGGCCGTGGCGAATTTTCTAGCGGGTACGCCCTCGCGGCTGCTGGTCATATCGCTCGAGGACCTCCTTGGAATAACGGATCAGGTCAATCTGCCGGGGACGGTCGATGAACATCCGAATTTTCGCCAGCGCCTTCCGATTGCCCTGGAGGAGCTTAGAAATCACGAGGAGGTTACGCGTGTCGCCGAGATCATGCGTTCAGCGGGGCGTAGCACGCGCCGGTGATCTGACACGGGCGATGGCGGCATCTCCCAGCTCATGGGTGCCGACCGTCGTCAGCCGGCGCCTGTGGTCATCGGCAGTCGTGGTCTAGCTGGCAGCCGAGAGTCGCGCACGGCCGGCCCGTGCGCAGGTCTCTCGTAATCCCGGGCGACTGCAGTGAGAAGCAAGATCCGGGACCCCGTACCGCCGCTAGGCGCCTTTCGGCAGATACTTGGCGGACCGTTCGTCGACTGCCTTCCATTCCGCGTCGCTGAGTCTGGCCAAACCCACGAATTTGTTGGTGAACATCGTATCGGTCTTGGGCAGGTTCTTCACGCCCATGTAGGTCTCGACCGTGCGCGCCGTCTGCTCCACCAGCGCGGGCTCCATGTAGCCCAGACCGTCTTTCTTGAACGCGGGCACCGTCCCCAATGCAGTGCTCACGGCCTGGCCGTACTCGATCACCTTCTGGTTGGCGATACTGCCGCCCTGGAACTCCTTCACACTCTCGAGGTGAAGCTGAACGGATTTTTCCGGGTTCAGGTAGACGTATTTGAGGCCGTCCATGAGGCCTTCGACGAAGCCCTGGCAAAGCTCAGGTCGCTTTTCGATCGTGCCGCGCTTGCATGCGACGACGTTGCTGAGCATCTTGATCCCGTAGTCCTCGTAGAGGATGGA
>DASQCG010000331.1:0-5856 GCA_035634825.1 Thermomicrobiales bacterium
ACGATAGGTATGGACTCGCTAATCGACATCGCATCCCTGACGTCATTAGCATGATGCCGCTGAATGCCGTCAAAGCAGTTCAGAGCCAAAATGTACGGCAGATCACGGTTTTCGAAGAAGTCCACTGCTGGAAAACAGTCTGCGAGGCGTCGGGTATCCACCAGAACCACAGCGCCGATCGCTCCGTGAACAAGTTCGTCCCACATGAACCAGAATCGATGTTGTCCTGGCGTGCCAAATAGATAAAGGATGAGTTCCCGGTCCAGCGATACGCGGCCGAAGTCCATTGCTACTGTCGTGGTTGACTTGTTAGGCGTCGCCGTCAGGTCGTCCACGCTAATACTGGCCTGTGTCATTACGGCCTCGGTCGTAAGCGGGACTATTTCCGATACCGAGCCGACGAATGTGGTCTTGCCTACGCCGAATCCACCGGCAACTACGATTTTGGCCGAAATGCGCGGGCCCGGCGGCGGTTCTGTCGCCGTCGTCGCTCTACGCCCTTCATCAGAGGCGCCGTAAGCCACTGAGAACCCTCTCAAGTAAGGCCAGGTCAGGTGCCTCGTTGTCCTTCGAGGCGCCGCCGTGCACTGTTACCAGTCCCATTCCCGCCATATCTGCGATAAGCACCCGCGCGACGCCAAGTGGAACGACCATAAGCGCTGCGACCTCCGCTACGGAGCGGACCTCTCGGCACAAGATCGCGATGTCACGGTGCTCAGGCTGACTATAGCGATCATAAGACTTGCCGGCAGTCGTCGTCACAATCAGCGCCTCGAGCGGTAGTTCGAGGTCGGAGCGAGTTCGACCGCCGGTGCGGGCATACGGTCGGACAATCGAAGCGTGATGCCCTTCCTCGGTCGCGGTCACGACACGGCACCGTCACGCCAGTCCACGGCAGTTCCGCGCTCGGATCGCAATTGTGGTGTAACCAGCTCGCCCGCCCTATCTACGAGTAGTGTCATCTCGTACGCGACAAGGCCCATGTCACATCGCGGCGAAGCGAGAACGGCAAGGCATGAACCGTCGGCGATTGCCATAAGTAGCATGCAGCCGAGCTCCATCTCCACAACGGTCTGCACTACTTCACCAGCGCCGAAGACCCGTGCAGCGCCGCGCGTCAGACTTAGCAAACCAGACGCCACTGCAGCTAGCTGGTCCGCCCGATCGCGCGGTAGCCCCTCAGATGAAGTGAGCAACAGGCCGTCTGATGACACGGCTACCGCGTGGCTAACACCTGGCACATTCTTGACAAAGTTCGTCAGGAGCCATCCGAATTGGCCAGGCCTTGACGAGGGCTGAGTTGACTGAGACATCACTGATTACCTTCCGATGTCTCCTCGTCTCGCCAATCCTGGTAGCCACCGTTTTCGTCCATCGTCTTCACAGGCCTAGCGTGTCGGCCCATCGTCAACCCGCGTTGGAAGCTCGACATCCGGTCACGAACGGCAGACGCATGCCTGGCCGATGGTTGGGGTGGCAGACCGTTTGTAACCGAATCCGGTGCAGCGCTTCCCGGTACGAGGAATGCTTGCGGGCGGCGCTTTGGTAGTCCAGCGGGAGTTAGCTCATCAACGACCGGCTCCTTCGCTGCTTCAGCAGCCTCCCACCCAGCATCGGCGTCGGATGCCCAGCCAACGTCGTCGGCAATGTCGTCGACGGCGTATGCGATCGCCTCGGCAGAAGCAGGGTTCTCCTGCCGGTCGGTGAACCACTTCGACAGCATGGCGTGGAAGATCGGAGTGTCGTCAACGTTCCCGTTTAGCGGGCTTGGGTCGTCCAACAAGCCAGGTCGGGCCGAAAGGAAGTCCGCGAACTGGACCTGATCATTTAGTCCGATGGCCGGATGGAAGGCGTCGCCTGCCTCGGCGCCATTGACAGAGACATCTGGGGCAGCCCAGCGGCCGCCAAGATAATCGCCTCGGCCGCGAAGGCCGGCTGTTTCAGTCGTGATCAGCTCTTTCGGGAGTGCGACCGTCACGGTGACCCCTGTGCCATCTGACGACGCCAGCTGGACCGTGATGCCGTGTCGGTTAGCGAGCCGGCCGACGACGAAGAGGCCCATCTGCCGCGAAACTGAGACATCGACGGCCGACGGTGCTGCCAATCGCTGATTGATATCGATCAATTGTGGCCGCCGCAGGCCGGTTCCTGCGTCGGTGATTTCGACGACCAATCCGCCTTCGTCGCCGAACCGTGCCGACAGTCGGACTTGAGTCTCTGGGCTTGAGTACGCAGTTGCGTTATCGAGGAGCTCAGCTACGAGGTGGACGATGTCGTTGACGGCAAGGCCCGACACCATCGCTCGCGGAAGTGGTTGCATCGAGACTCGCTGATACTCTTCGATCTCCGATACCGCTGCTCGAAGAACGTCTACGATCGGCACCGGCTCACCGCTGCGTTGACGGAGCTCGGCACCGGCGAGCACGAGCAGGTTCTCGCCGTTGCGCCGCATGCGGGTGGCCAAGTGATCGAGTCGGAAGAGCGCTGCAAGCTGGTCGGAATCCTGTTCGCCGAGTTCTAGGTCATCGATCAGCCGCAGTTGACGTTCTACCAATCCTTGCGTACGTCGCGACAGGTTCACGAACATGTCGTTCACGTTTGCGCGAAGTGCGGCCTGCTCGGACGCTAGCCGAACGGCCTCGCTGTGCACTGCGTCGAATGCTCGTGCGACCTGGCCAACGTCTTCGCGTGAGTAGACAGGTACAGGTTCGATCTTGACGTCCTTCGTTCGACCCTCGGTCGTGCGAAGCTGCTCAATGATCGCTGGGAGGCGCCGGTCCGCGACGTCGAATGCGGACGTGCGAAGCACACGCAGCGGCTTGAGTATCGATCGAGCAATTACGATGAGAAGGACCACACACACCAGCAAGGCCGCGCCTATGATCACAGCGTCACGCACTGCGGCCGACGTGGAGTGCTTCGCCGCATCGGCGATCTGCACGGCACCCAGAACCGTCGCCAAAAGCAAGGGAACGCCGGTGAGCGCGACCAGCTTGGTGCGGAGCCGCCAGTTCTGGGGGTTCCATCGTCGAGCACCCACCGACGGCACGTCGGCCGCCGATGGTCGATCTACGGTCGTGGGAGGACGGGCCGACCCCACCACCCAGCCTCGGTCAATTGAGGGTTGTTCGGCGGAAAGTAAGCGTTCGCGAAAGCGTTCGGACGACATTTCGTCCACGACGCCCCCTATGCGGTCTGCGGCGAATTTAGGGTGAGACGCTACGCGTTCGATCAAGTCAATGCGAACCGCCCAGGATCTAGCCGCCGATTGGACCGGCGCCAGCATCTGAATGATCTAGTTGGAAGCATCGACGACTGACCCTATCGTCTCAAGCACATCAGCGGCATTCCTCGAGGCTAATGGATATTTTATCCTATTAGTCAATATTGTCCGATCATGATGAGCGATGCCGCGGCAACGAATAGCAACCCGCAGTCATTGCATGTGCTGGAAGATGAGCGAGTGCCGCCACCGCTGGGACGCGATTACCGAGAGCTATCGCTTTGGCACGATTCTGTGCCTGGTTCGTTGCGGCCTCGGCCCGCGTTGCCCGGAGACCTCAACGTCGACGTAGCTATCGTGGGCGCCGGCTTCACCGGCCTGTGGACGGCGTACTACCTACTGTCCGAAGACCCCGGCATGCGAATCTCGGTCCTAGATGCCGAGATCGCCGGCTTCGGCGCGTCTGGACGCAATGGCGGATGGTGTTCCGCGCTGTTCCCGACCGGCGCATCGGTAATGGCCGCACGCCATGGCACTGATGCCGCTCGTGCGCACTATCGGGCGATGCGCGACTCGGTGCGCGAGGTCGTTCGCGTGGCCGAAGCGGAGCGCATCGACGCGGATGTAGCGCTCGGGGGGACGGTCGTACTTGCCAGAAATCGTCCGCAGTTGTCGCGCGCCCAAGGGGAGGTTGAGGAGGCCGAGCGGTTCGGCCTTGGCACGATGCTGCTCAGTGCGGAGGCTGCCCGGGAACGGCTGGACGCTGTGAACACGGTCGGTGGCACCTTCACGCCGCATTGCGCGGCGATCCATCCAGCGAAGCTTGTCCGCGGCCTCGCTGAGTGTGTCGAACGGCGAGGCGGCCGGATCTTTGAAGGGAGTCCAGCCACTGCGATCCAACCTGGCCGGGTCGTCACGGCGACAGGGATTGTGAAGGCGGAGGTTGTCGTACAGGCGACGGAAGGCTATACGCCCACCCTCGCCGGACAGCGACGCCGGATCGCTCCGGTCTATTCGCTAATGATCGCAACGGCGCCGCTGCCAGCTGACGTCTGGCAGGTCATCGGCCTGACGCACCGTGAGACCTGGAGTGACTACCGTCACCTGATCATCTACGGCCAACGAACAGCAGACGACCGTATGGTCTTCGGGGGGCGCGGTGCCCCGTATCATTTCGGCTCCCGGATTCGTGCGTCATTTGATCGGGTGCCTCGAGTCTTTGCCGCCTTAGCCCATGGCCTGGCCTTGCTCTTTCCAGTGCTTGCGGACGTCGAGATCACTCATCGTTGGGGGGGTCCTCTCGGTATCGCGCGAGACTGGCAGGCCTCCGTCGGGTTCGATCGCTCAACTGGGCTGGCATGGGCTGGGGGATACGTCGGCGACGGTGTAGCGGCCACCAATCTGGCTGGCCGCACCCTCGCGCGGCTGATTCGCGGCGACGACGACGGCCTTACGCGCTTGCCCTGGGTAGATCATCGTTCGCCGCCGTGGCCACGGGAACCAATGCGGTGGCTCGGCGCCAACGCTGCGTTGCGCGCGATGATCCTGGCCGACGCTTTGGAGGAGCGGAAAGGTCGACCGTCGCGAATCGCTGGCGCAGTCGACTCAATCCTCGGCCGGTGAGCGGTGGGTCGGTTCTGCGGCCGGACCATTCAGTGAGCAGGAGATTCCTAGGATGCTGAGTGCACCGAGGTTCACACAGGCGTTGGGCGGACAGTGCTACTGCCAGAGGGCCTCGGATCTGACTCGATGCCGCAGGCAGCACAGCGACGCGCTGAGATGGGGATCAGCGTGAGGCATTCGGGGCACTCGCGCGTCGTCGGCGTCTCGACGATGCCGCGGTTCCGACGCTCCGCGAAGTGGTTCATCGGCACCACGACGAAGAAGTAAATGGCTGCAGCGACAAGGACAAAGTTGATCACAGCGTTCACCAGGTCGCCGTATCTGAATTCGCTGCCATTGATGGTGAAGGTGAGGCTGGAGAAGTCTTGCTTGCCGAAGATTGCGGCGATGAGCGGCGTGAGGATGTCCTTAACGAAGGCCTGCACGACACCGGTAAAGGCAGCGCCAATGACCACAGCGACTGCCAGGTCGATCACATTGCCGCGAGCGATGAAGTCCCTGAACCCTGATACGACATCCTTGATGGCCACGCTGTCTCCTCAATCGGGCAGCCGGAGCATCACTACGTGCTCCGGCTTCTTAGGTTTGTTCGCCCCCGGCCTCGAAGTCAGACCTGGTAACGAAGTGCCTGCTCTCGAGGCTGGTGATCGCGGACCCAGTCCGACGTGCGCCGAAGGCCGTCGCGCAGTCCAACTCGCGCGGACCAACCCGTTAGCTCGCGACATTTCGTCGTGTCGCAAAGTAGTCGCTCGACCTCACTCCCAGTCGGCCGGAGCCGACTGTCGTCGGTAATGACCTTTGCATCCCTGCCCGAAACCTCGATGATGAGTTCGGCCAGCTCTCCGATGGAGATCTCCCTCCCACTTCCAACATTTACGACTTCGCCCAAGGTGCGGTCGGTCGATGCGACGGCGAGGAAGCCGTCTACAGTGTCGGTGACGAATGTGAAGTCCCGCGTGGGTCTGACCGAGCCGAGTTTGATCTCCGTGATACCGGCGTGTAGCTGGCCG
>DASQCG010000332.1:0-17875 GCA_035634825.1 Thermomicrobiales bacterium
AATCCGCCCGATTAGATGGTGCGTTCGAGATGGTAGGGGACACTGGTGACGACAGTCCCGGGGCGGAAGAGCAGGGCCGCCTTGATCCGCAGTGCGGTCTGGTTGTGGAGCAGGTGCTCCCACCAGTGACGAGCGATGAACTCTGGCAAGACGATGGTCAGCGTGTCGTTCGGGCGCTGCTTGTCGATCTCGTCGATGTACTTGAGCAACGGACCGACCAGCTGCCGATATGGTGACTCGATGATCACAAGCGGAATCGGCACCTCGAGCCTGGCCCACTCCTCGCGAAACTGCTCAATCTCCTCCTCGCCATCGCTGATATGGACAGCGGTGACGTTGTCGGAGATGGAGCGGGCGTAGGCGAGGGTTTGGCGGGCGACGCGGTTGACCGACGCGATCGGCACGATCACCGTGTGCGAGATCAGATCGGGATCAAGGGGTGTCGGCGTGGCCAGCTCGCGCGAGGCGTTCTGGTAGTGGTTGTGGATCGCCCGCATCAACAACATCAGGAGCACGATCACCACCGGGGTGAGCCAGGCGCCGGCCCGGAATTTGCTGACCGCGACGATGGTGGTGACGAGGGCGGTTGCGCTCGCCCCGGTGAGGTTGATGATCCGGCCCGCTTTCCAGCCGGGCTCACGGCGCTTCTGCCAGCGCGTGAACATCGCGAACTGGCTGATCGTGAATGAGGTGAAGACGCCGACGGCGTAGAGCGGGATCAGGCCTTCGACTTCGCCGTTGTAGATCGCGAGCACCACGCTGGCGAGCAGTCCCAGCGTGACGATGCCGGTGGTGAAGGCCAGCCGGTCGCCCCGGAAGGTGAACTGGCGCGGCATGAAGCGGTCGCGGGCGAGGAAGTAGGACAAGCGCGGGAAGTCGGAGTAGGCCGTATTTGCGCCGAGCACGAGGATCGCCATCGTCGCGAACTGGATGTAATAGTAGGCCGCGGTGTCGCCGCCGAAGGTATGGCGGGCGATTTGGGAGACGATCGTCTCGTAACCCTTTTGGCTGGCTTCCATCGGGTAGGTCCCGAACTGGTGCGCCAGAAAGGCGATACCGGCGAAGGTCACGGCCAGGATCGAGATCATCACGGTCAGGGTGGCGCGCGCGTTCTTCCATTCCGGCGGCTTGAAGGCCGGCACGCCGTCCGAGATCGCCTCGACACCGGTCATCGCCGCGCATCCGGAACTGAAGGCCCGCAGAACCACGAAGAGGGTCAGCGCGCCGGCGCCGGCCAGCGCATTTGCTTCCGGCGGGACTGGTTCGGGCTCGAAGCCGTTCATCGCTGTCTTGGCGATTCCGACCGCGATCATGATGAACATGCCGATCAGGAACAGGTATGTCGGCACCGCGAAGATGCTGCCCGACTCACGGATGCCGCGCAGGTTCAGGATCGTCACGATCACGATGAAGATAATGCCGAGCAAGACCCGGTGGGTTGCGAGCACCGGGAACGCGGAGATCAGCGCGGCCACCGAAGCGGCGATGGAGACGGCAACTGTCAACGTATAGGCCGCGAGCAGCGAGGCGCCGGCGACGAGTGCCGGATTATCGCCGAGGTTGTCCTTGGCCACGATGTAACTACCGCCGCCATGGGGATAGGCCTTGATCGTCTGCCGGTAGGAGATGCCGACGATGATCAGGAGCAGGATGATCGCCGCGGAGATCGGCAGGCTGACATCGAGCACCGCCAGACCGCCGGCGACGAGGAGCACGCGCAGGATCTCCTCCGTCGCATAGGCCACGGAGGAGAGCGCATCGGAGGAAAGCACGGCCAGCGCTTTGGCCTTTGTCAACCGCTCGTGCGCGGCCGAGGCGGTCGAGAGCGGCGCGCCGATCAGCACGCGCTTGACCTTCATGTATCCGCGCGAGAACGATCCCCGCGCCGCGTTCGCTTCCTCGGTCGCGACCAGGTGGCCGGGACCCGCCCGCTCGAAATCCTCACCCTGGGGGCGCACCACGCGGACGTAGCGATCGCCGGAATGCTTGCCCTGGATCTGCTGCTTTCCGCTCAGATCGGTCAGGACTTTCGCGTCGGGCCGGCGCGGCTTCACCTTGCGGTGCGCGGGGTCGGACGGGTCGGCCTCGGACAATGCATCCTGGGCGGCGCGTGCCTCGTTGCGAATAAAGGGTTTGCGCCTGGCTTGTTGGCTGGGAAGCCCGTCGCTGGCGGGTTCCGCCGAGCCTTGCGAAGGCTCGCGGTCGACCGCATCGCGATCAGGATTCGTCATGCTGCGACTCCTCGATCCCGTCAGGCACAGATTCTGCCAAGATCGGGTCATTGCCGGCGGCGGCGACACTACGGCGCCGAAGCCCGTGGAACGACCCGGGGACCATCGGTCATAAATCCTCGTGGCCGGTGGATTGTAGCAGTCTCGCCGCGCATCGACACCCAAGTTCGCCTAGAATTGCCAAACACCCCCGAAACCCATTTCCCGCCCGAGCGTTACGTGGGGTGTATGGATCCAACGCGCGCGAATGATGGCCGCAGCGTTGGGGACGGATTGGGGATCGCGACGGCGCGATGGGGCGGGAATAATTGGCCCCATATGCCGAAGACAGGTGTGTGACCGGCAGGGGAAAACGAGCCGTTGTCATGGGAGGGTAGGAGATCGTGAGGCAGCATCGTTCGGCAAAGCATGGGTCACAGCATCGGCTCATCGCGGCGCGGTGGCTCGCGCTGCTCGGGCTGATCCTCGCATTGATCCCGGCCTGGGCGCCGGCGGTGCGCGCGGCGGATCAAGCGACCATCAACATCACGTCGGTCGCAGATGACGGCACGACACCGCTCCCATTCGCGCGCTTCCAGATCATCGACAGCAATGGCACCGTCATCACCACCCGGGAGACCACGCCGCCCAACGGGACAGTCTCGGTCGACATCGACCTGACCGATCCGGCGCTGACCTACACGGTCACGATGGAGACGCCGCCCGCGTGCGCCAACAAGCCCGACGACCAGGAAGTCGGCCCGTTCTCGGCCGGCGACTCGGTCGACCTGACATTCGAAACCTCGTTCGATGACGGCTGCACCCTCGGCGGGATCTCCTTCTACGCCTACACCTGCCCGTCTGGTCTCGATTTGACCGTCAATGACTACGCGCAATACCGCGACAACTGTCTCCAGGCCGACAACGGCGAGACGTTTACGCTGGTCGAGAAGGACCATGAGAAGCAGACGTTCAATCTGACCACGGGCGAGTACGGCATCGCTGGGCGAGCGCCGATCGTCGGTCTTGTGCCGGGCGACTTCACGGCCAGCCAGGACGGCGCCGATCCGGCCACCACGCTCGTCTACTGCATGACCTTCGACGGCACGCCCGTCGAGGCACCAGCCCCATCCGACACCTCCCGCGAGAAGCTGAACAAGGACGGCGAGATCAAACTCACCCTCAAGGATCGCAACCGGATCGCCTGTGACTTCTTCACGGTCTCCGAGGCGTTGCCGGGCGCTGACAATGGCGACAATTCCAACGCCGACCAGCCGAGCGACAACAGCAGTGGCAACGACGGCCAGGTTGTCGAAGGCAGCCAGGCCAACCCTGAGGGCGTGACGGGCACCGCCAGCATCGAGTTCCACGTCGCGACCTGCGCGGCCGGCTACAGCGGCACCGATTACTTCAACGACTGCGGTGGCAACGGCACGGACAACGTCACCTTCACCGTCCAGGGTCTCAACACCAGCACAACCGATTCGGCGACGTCGAACGTCCCGGCAACCCCTGGCTTCGGTATCGCGGTGATCGACAACCTGCCGGCGGACACCTACACGATGAGCGAGGATGTGCCCGGCGACTTCGTCTCGACGTGGGTCTACTGCGCTGATAGCCCGGGCGGCGGCCTGCGCATTCCGACGCCGGAGAACGGCACGCAGCAGTACGATATCGAGCTCGCGGCCGGGCAGGCGGTGATCTGCGACTGGTTCATCGTCCCGGACCAGCAGCAGGTCGAGCCGGGCATCCTGCGCCTGACCAAGTACACCTGCGCGCCGGGGTACGGCGGCCGGTCCTTTGCGGAGCTCACGGCCAACTGCACCGATGCGACCGATGGCGTCGCCTTCAATCTCAGCAACGGCTCCGGCTATTCCAACGACGAGACTACCCACAATGTGGGCCGAATCCGCTTCACCGATGTGGTCCCTGGTAACGGCTACGTGCTGACCGAGGATCTGCCGGGCGACGCGCTCGACTACCGGGCGGCCTTCTGCGCCACGAATGGCGGCGACTACATCGAGTACCGGGTGCGCGACAACGGCTCGATCCCGCTCGATCCGATCGCCGCCGGCGACCAGGTCCAATGCCTGTGGTTCAATGTCCCGACGAACCAGAATGTCGGCACCGGTTCGGTCGAGATCCACAAGTCGGAATGCCCGGCGGGAACGAACAGCGACTTCTTCGCGACCTGCCACGACAACCCCGTCAGCGGGATCGGTTTCGACGTCAAGGGTCCGGGCAGCTATGCGAACAGCGGCACGACCGGCGATGACGGGCATGTGGTCTTCACCGACCTGCCGACAGGCAAGTTCACGATCTCGGAGGTTGCTCCGGCCGGCTACTCTGTCGCGCTCTACGCCGTGCACTGCACGCGGGATGGCGCGGCCTTCCCGACCACATACGACGACGCGACGGGCCTGCGGATCAACTTCACGCTGCCGGCCGGCGCGAACATCATCTGCGACTGGTACAACGTGCCGAAGGGCGCGGCGCCGACCCCGACGCCGAGTGGCGGCACCGTGACGGTCATCAAGCGACTCTGCACCGAGGATCCGAAGGACATCAAGAACTTCCGCGACGAGTGCGCGCTGTACGGCGCCGGCGCGGGCTTCGAGCTCAAGTCACTCGGCACCGGCGCAACCCAGACCGGCACGACCGGCAACAACAGCCAGGTCGCCTTCACCGGGCTCGCCAACGGCGCGTACGGGCTGAAGGAGACGACCGGCGATTGGTGCAAGGCTGAGGCCGACCATGTCGATGCCAGTGGCAACGTGCTGGTCGTCAACGGCGGCAACACGAACGTCTACATCTACAACTGCGGCGCCAAGGGCGTCACGACTCTGCCGTCGACCGGTACCGGCGGAGCGGAGTCGTCCTGGCCGCTGACCGGCTGGGCCATGGCGCTGCTGGCGGTCGCGCTGCTGGCCGGTGGCGTGACGCTGAAGCCGGTGGTGGCGCGGCGCGGGCGGTAGGTTTTGGGTCGATCAACGTTTCGGTGGCGGCGCTTGCTCGATGGAGCGGGCGCCGCTCCCATTTACGTTGCCGGGGGAGGAACGATGAGGCGATATGGCGAGAATTTCGCTCACGGTTGAGCAGATCCTGAGCGTGCTGACCGAAACGCCGAAGCACCTGGCTGCCCTGACCGTCGATCTGACACCTCGGCAATTGCGCACCGCGCCCGGTCCGGACGAGTGGTCTGCGAACGAGGTGCTGGCCCATCTCCGGTCCTGCGCGGATGTATGGGGCGAGTGCATCTCGAGGATGCTGGCCGAGGAGCATCCGACGCTGCGGGCGATCGATCCCCGCGCCTGGACCGAGCGGACGAATTATCCGGAGCTGGAATTCGGAATGTCGCTGCAGGCATTCACCGCGCAGCGGGCTGAACTCCTGGCCGTCCTGGAACCGTTGCCGGCCGAGGGGTGGGCGCGCACAGCGACCGTGACCGGCGCAGGCGCTCCCCTCGAGCGAACCGTGCACGCCTACGCGCAGAGAATGGCGCGACATGAGCGGCCGCACCTCAAGCAGATCGAGCGCATCTTGAACACGCTGCGCCCGTCATAACGCAGCAACCCGGAATCAAAACGACCAGCCGGCTTCAGCCGGGTTCAGATTTCAGCCCGGATGTAAACACCCGGGCTGGCAACCGTTCAGTACGCATTGAACGGGAGTTCGGCGCGATTTCTGGTCGCACTGCCATGCGAGTCTACGGGTGTCACATGAAAACGGGGTGGTCGAGTCGACCACCCCGTTCTGCCTGTCGACTATTGATCAGTACAGCTTGTTTTCTTCGCGTTGGCGGCGGAGGTTGAAGCTGGCCGGCGGGTTGTCCCAGCCGTAGGCCTCGATCTCGTCACCGGCGATGGCCAGGAAGGCTGAGTGGGTCTCGGGGTATACGGCCGAAACGGCCTCCATCGGGATCCACATCTCGTCGTTGGCGCCGTGAACACCCTGGGCATAGATGAAGCCGCGGCGGTGATGGCCGAATTCATCGGCCACGTCAGCAAGAACTTCGCGGGCGATGCCGATCTGACCGTTGCGAGCGTAGAGCGCGTAGCCCGGTACGATGTCGCCCGTGGTTCCAACCAGACCGCGCCGGGCCGCAACATCCACCGGCGGCTTGGCTTCCGCCAGCAGCGGCCGCTTGCCGATCATCAACTGCTGATCAAGCTTGCCGAGGCTGCCGGCCGGGCGAGTCGCCACGAAACCAGCGGCGGCGAGGATCAAGAGTGCAAATGCGACGGCGACCCAGAGCTCCTTGCGCTCGAACTCCGATGAGAAGTTGGCGTCGTACAGATGCAGCAGCGTTTCTCCCACCACCGTGATCAACAACCCGGCGATGATGACCATTGCGAGCGGATAGGTGGCGGGCAGAACGACTCGCCTCATGAAACCATGCGATGACACGCTACTCTGGACCTCCCTTGGTCACGTCCAATCCCGGACGGCTGGCACTCGAACATTCTCACCCGTCACGGGGTGTTGCGCAACTCGTCAACCATCCATTCCTGGGCCTGCAATTGGGCACGTCTGCGCCGTACCTTGCGCACGCGCCACTGGTAAGCCAATGGACCCATGACCGCGATCATCGGGATCAGCAGGAAGAACCAGTGCGTCGCGGCCAGTATTGAGACATCCTCGCGGGACCGGGTGGCAAACCAGACGATGCAAAGCAGCATCGCCACCTTGAATCCAAACAGGATCCAGATGAAGGGCCACAGGCCGACCCACTCGTCGTCGCTCGGCTCGCTCTCGGTGTCGACCGTTGGCCGAGACAGTGGTGGCATTTGATCGGTGGATTGCTGGGACATAGCTCACGCTCCCCTCGCAATCTGCTTACGGATGAGCCGGGGATGCGGTTGGCTGCGCAGAGGTCATTTCCCTACGCTCCTCGTCCGCGGCCCATCGGAAAAAGATCACGGTAATCCAGCCGAGATAGATCAGGCCGGTGATGACCCACATGGTCAGGCCGGCGATCTGCTGATCCGTGCCCAGGCTGATGCCCCAGATGCGCGGCGCATCCGGGTAGACGGTATAGAGTCCCGGCGCCGCGAGCGTGATGAACGCGCCGACGATACCACCGGGGATCGTACTCAGAAACAGGTACAGGCAGGCCAGCAGCGGCGGCAGGCCTGGCAACTCGGGCGATCGGCTCATGACCGGCCACCAGAGGAAGAAGGCCGCCACCATGAACGAGAGGTGCGCCGCGATGTGCAGCGGCAGGTTCTCCAGCATCGCATCGTAGGCGAACGGCATGTGCCAGATGACGATGATCAGGTTGCCGATCAGAAAGCTGACCACGGGCCGGGTCAGCATGTACATGACGGGTCGGACAGGACCGCGGCCAAGCAGCTTCGAGACAAGCCAGGACGGCGTGCCCGCGATCAGCAGCGGCACCGCCAGCATCATCAGGAGGAGGTGCTGGAGCATGTGGGCAGAGAGGAGAAAGTGGTCCGACCAGTCGTCGAGCGGCGGACTGAGGGCGACACCGACTGTCAGTGCCCCAGCGATGAACAAGAAGCGCTGGCCTGCGCTGACGGGATGGATCTGACGACCTCGCTCGTCCCGGTTCTTGCTGCCGGTCCAGATGACGTAGAGGCCGATCAGGGCAAGAACGCCGATCACGACCGAGGGCTCTGGTCGCCAGTTGCTATGGAGCCAGCCGGTCGGTTCGGGCTGACCTGCGTGGAGGAGTGGCATTGTCAGCCAGGTTGGCATGCGTCACCTCCGGAGGGACGGGAAGCAATGAGGGCGGGGCCGGACAGACCCCACCCGGGAACGAGTACTAGCTGGTCAGGAAGTTCGTGGCGTAGTCGATGGCGTGCACACGGAACAGGACGTCCAGCGCGATCACGATCGAGAGGGCCACGACCATGGCCAGGCCAAAGATCCAGGCCAGGCGGCGGTCGTCGAACTTCAGGTGCATGAAGTAACTGACCACGGTGACGAACTTGATCGTCGACATGATCAGCAACGCCTCGACGAGCAGGAAGTCGAGCGACTTGATGTACCAGATCGCGACCTCGGCAACCGTGATGATTGCCAGGATGACCGCGACCTTGATGTAGGTCCGCTCGCCCGGGTGCTCGTGGGCGACGTCGTGATGGAGCTCTGCAGCGTGAACCGACATTCGCTCGTTGTCCCTCCCCTACATCAGACCGAGGAAGCGCATCGCCTGGTGACCGCTTTCCTGGATCGTGTTGATCTTCTCATACGGCAGCAAGTAAACGAGGGTGAAGATGACGATCCAGACGATATCAACGAAGTGCCAATAGAGGCCGATGATCTCGACATTGATCGCATCCCGCTGGGTGACGCCGCCACGCATCGAGAGGAAGACCAGGGACAGCAGCATGATCACGCCCAGGGTCACGTGAAACCCGTGGAAGCCGGTCAGCGTGAAAAACGTGCTGCCGAACATATTGGTCGTCAGACTGAGCCCCTCGTGGTGGAACGATGTGAACTCGAAGTACTGGCCACCGAGGAAGATCGAGCCGAGCAGCGCCGTGCAGAGCAACCAGATGCGGGTGCCGCGCGGATCGCCCTTCTGGACCGCCGCCAGCGCCAGCACCATGGTCAGCGAGCTCATCAGGAGCACGAACGCGCTGACCGATGTGTACGGGATGTCGAGAATCTCATGCGGAAGCGGGCCATTGCCCTGTCCGTTCCGGAAGAGCTCGTCAGCCCGGCCGCGGTAGATCATGTAGGTGGCGATCAGCGACCCGAAGAACATGCAGTCGGACGCCAGGAATATCCACATCCCGATCTTGCGGGAGTCGATACCCATGCTGGTGTAGTGCCCGCCGGTGTGACCGGGCGCGTCGTGTCCGGCGGCGCCTGAGCCCCGGGCGGTCTGGAGGTCGACGGCTGTTGTTGCCATTCCGTGAAGTCCTTTCCGCCTAGTGGCTGACGGTCGTGGTGGTTGGTTCGACGCGTGCCGGCTCCGGCTCGGGATCGGCGGCCGGCTCGAATGCCCAGCCATAGATACCGGTGAGCAGGATGATGATGCCGACGACGCTGAAGATCGGCATATGGAGTAGACCGATCCGGAAAGCCGGATCGAAGAAGAGCAGGCCTACGCCGGCAACGAAGAGGCCGAGGGCGGCAATAACCGGGTAGATCGACGGGTTCGGCATGTGGATGTGGCCGGTCACCTGGTTGACGTTCGACAGATCCTGTTGGCCACGACCGTGACCGTGGCCCGCGCCGTCGTGGCGGTCGTACTTCTCCCACCAGAGCGGATCGCGGTGGGCGACGACCGGCACGGTGGCGAAGTTGTAGGAGGGCGGCGGCGAGGGGATTGCCCACTCGAGCGTCGCGGCGTCCCATGGGTTGTTACCGGCGACTTCGCCGTGCTTGAGGCTATAGCCCAGGTTGTAGACGAACAGGAGCATGGAAGCCGCCAGGAACATGGCGCCGAGGCTGACGACAACGTTCCAGAACTCCCAACCGCTGCCCTGGCCGTAGGTGTAGTAGCGCCGAGGCATACCCTCGAGCCCGAGGAAGTGCATCGGGAAGAAGGTCGCATTGAAGCCGATGAACGTCGTCCAGAAGTTGATCTTGCCCAGGCGTTCGTCCATCATCCGGCCCGAGATCTTGGGGAACCAGTAGTAGGCGGCCGCGAGCAGACCGAAGACCGTGCCACCGAACAGCACATAGTGGAAGTGCGCGATCACGAAGTAGGTGTCGTTGTGGTGGCTGTCCACCGGCGGCGAGGCGTGCATGACGCCCGAGAGTCCGCCGATCGTGAATTGCGAGACGAGACCGATCGCAAAGAGCATCGGCGTCGTGAATTTGAGCGATCCGCCGACCATCGTGCCAAGCCAGTTGAAGATCTTCACACCTGTCGGGATCGCGATCAGCATCGTCGATCCGGCGAAGACCGCGTTGGCCGTCGGGCCGAGGCCGGTGGTGAACATGTGGTGCACCCAGACGCCGAAGCCGAGGAAGGCGATCGCAGCCAGCGCGTAGACCATCACCGAGTAGCCGAAGAGCGGCTTCCGGGAGAAGACCGGGATGATCTCGGAGACGATACCGAAGGCCGGCAGGACAAGGATGTAGACCTCAGGATGGCCGAACACCCAGAAGAGGTGCTGCCAGAGGAGCGGATCACCGCCCGCGGCGATCTCGTAGAAGCCGGTTCCAGCGTAGCGATCCATGGTCAGCAGGATCAGGGCGATCGTGATCGCCGGGAAGGCCATGACGATCAGGATCTGCGTGATCAGCACGGACCAGGTGAAGATCGGCATGCGCATCATGCTCATACCCGGAGCGCGCATGTTGAAGATCGTCGTGATGAAGTTGATACCGGCGGCGACCGATGCGACGCCGAGCACCTGCAAGCCGATCAGCCAGAAATCGACATGGCGGCCAGGGTTCCAGGCCTTCTCGGTCAGTGGCGCGTAGCCGTACCACCCCTGGTTCGGGGCCTCATTGAAGAGCCAGCTCATATTCAGGATGATCGCGCCGGCCAGGAAGACCCAGTAGCTGAAGGCGTTCAGACGCGGGAACGCGACATCGCGGGCGCCGATCTGGAGCGGCACGATGTAGTTGAAGAGCGCCGAGGTGAGCGGCATCAGCGCGAGGAAAATCATCGTCGTGCCGTGCATCGTGAAGAGCTCGTTGTAGGTATTGGCACTGACGACGTCGTTGTTCGGCTGGGAAAGCTGGAGCCGAATGACCAGCGCTTCCAAACCGCCGACCAGGAAGAGGAACAGCGCGGTCACCCCGTAGAGGATGCCGATCCGCTTGTGGTCAATGGTGGTGATCCAGCTCCAGACTCCGGACTGGGGCTTGACGCCGGTCCCTGCATAGGTCGCAGTGACAGGTACCGGTTGAGCAATGCTGGCCATTAGCGTTCCTCCGCGTTGGGGCGCAATCCCTGCACGTCTGTTGCCGTCATGACTTGTTCCGCATTTCGATGATGGAGGCCTCGTCGGCGGTCGTCGATTGATCGGCCGTCTGCGCAGGCGCGTTCTCATCCGCCAGGCGATGGACCTTGTCCGCGTTGATGCCGGTGATGGTCGGGCAACCCGCCTCAGGATGCAGGGTCTTGAGGTAGGCCACGATCTGGTCGATCTGGTCGTTGGTGAGCGTGCCTTCATGGATCATCGTGGCCATGAAGTTGCCCTGCTTGACGCCGCCCGGATTGTGGAGCCACTCGCGCAGGTGCTTATCGTCGTTCGGGACGATGCCGGCGGCCAGCGTCGTGCGGCAGGCCAGCATGCTCAGGTTCGGGCCGAGGATCTGGTTCGGCTGCGTGCCGCCCGCGATGCCCATGGCCGGATCCGGCAACGGCTGACCGCTGGGATTATTCGGCACGCCGCCGATCCGGTGGCAGCCAAGGCAGAGACCGAGCGCGGTCGGCACACTATCGACGTCCCCATTCGGCGCCATCGATGCTGCTTGCGAGCTTGCGCCCTGTTTCCAGCCATTGATGAAGACATCGAACTGATCTTGCGGCACGGCGATGATCTTGAACCGCATGTAGGCATGAGATTCGCCGCAATACTCGGCACATTCCCCGTAGTACATGCCGGGTTTGTCCGCCTCGACCGACATCACGTTCTTGTGGCCGGGCATGACATCCATCTTGCCGGCGAGTTGCGGCACATAGAAGGAGTGGATGACGTTCGAGGACATCAGCTCGATGCGGACGCGCGTGTTGACCGGTATGTAGAACTCGTTCGCGGTGACGACGCCGGAGACGGTGTCCGGCTGCGTGTAGTGGACTTCCCACCACCACTGCTTGCCGTAGACCTCAATCGTGTATGCGCTGTCGTTGGCCCGATCATCGATCCGGTACATCGTACGGACCGTCGGAATGAAGATGGCGACCAGCACGATGGCCGGGATGATTGTCCAGAGCACTTCGAGCTTCTGGTTGCCGTGGATCTGCTCCGGCCGGGGCTCGCTTTCGTAGCGGCGCCGGTAGCGCAAGACGGAATAGACGATAGCAAGCTGCACGCCCACGAAGACAAAAAGCGCCAGCCAGAAAATCAGCTTGTACAGGAACTGGATGTCCCGGCCGTCCTTGGACTCCGGCGATATCGTCGAATAGACGTCATCGGCAGCGGCGGCGACGCTTGGCAGGAGCAACATGGCTCCCATGAGCGCCATCGACAACAACGCGACAAGCCTGTTCCGGGTCGACTTCTGAATGGGTGCTCTTTGCCGCTCCCGACCCCTCATGCTGCCTCCTGCTCGCACCGAACTCCTCGCACCTCGCTAGACACCAAAAAACGCGTGCACTCAGTCACGCCGACCCGCTATGGGAACGGCGGAAGCGTCACGCGAATTCGTGTCATCCCGAGCATATCAATTCCCAATCGCTCCCCGAGATCAGGTCAACCCATGAACTCTGCGACTGGCCCCGCTCCCCAACGGTTGCCAGAGGCGCGCCAGGGCGCAGTGAACCGCGCTTGGCGTCCCCTCATGGCGCGCATCGTACACGATTGCGCTCGCCCTGGGTCAATAGTTTGTGCCGTCGCCTTGGGCATGAGTGCGAAAGTCCGCAAACTGGACTACCATCGTGGCGCAGGGACGCGGCGGCAAGCATGGCGATGACGCCCGCCAGCAACGCAAATCAACTCACCGTTCAGGATTGGGATGGGCGCACAGCAGACCCGGCAAAATGGAAATCGGTGGGTGCCAATCTCGTTGATCGTGATCGGCGCGCTCCTGGTGGTGGGCTCCATCTTTGCGGATTCGCTGGGATTTACCTGGGGCGGAGAAGGCTATGGATGGAAGCAGATGCTGGCCACCATCGCCGGCCTGGTCATCGCTCTCGGCGGCGTAGGCTTGCTGACTCGCCCAGAGCCGAAATCCCGCAAGCGGGCATAGGATCGCCGGTCCCCTGTGGCGGACCACGGAGGACCGGCGCCGGAATCTGGTTTTGGCTTGATTCAGCCCTTGCTGCCGTTGCCGCGGGAGACGAACGACTTCATGGTGCCCCGCATCTTGGCGTAGGTGCCGGCGACCGCCAGAAACGGCTTGACGGCCTCCTCGCTCATGAACTCGGTCGTGCCCCGGATCCGGCGGGCGGTACCCGTCAGCTCTTCCAGCAGCGGGATCATGCGGTCCTTGACCTGGAAGGTCAGGTAGCCGAGCGCGGCAGTGATCGCCGCCAGCAGCAGAACCGTGACCAGGGACAACGCGACGATGAAGATGATCGAGATGTCACGCAGCCGCTCAAGCGTGGACTGGTCCTCGCCTCCGGCCTGGTACAACGCCCAGATGGCCACCGCGGTAAGCACGACGAAGGCCACACCCGCACCGATCGCCCACCATTTCGTCTTGCTCATTGAGCTTCCTCACCTGCACGGCCGCTGAGTTCGGCCTCCCGCTCGACATGACGAATCGTACCGCCTCCGAGAACTTCGTCGCCGCGATAGAACACAATCGCCTGCCCCGGTGACGCAATCGGCAATTCTGCCGCCGATCCCCGCAGCTCGACCTCAACTTCGCCCGCGGTGGATCCGAGCCGGACCGCGCACGGCGCCGGCACACCCCGATACCGGACCACGGCATCGGCCGCGAAGTCCGCATGGGGCCAGGCGCCATCGGTGAATGACACGCCGTCAGCGGTGATCTGGCGGGCGACCGCCCGCTCCCGATCGCCGACGACGAGCTGATTGCGAGCCGTGTTCAACTCGAGCACATAGAGCGGCTTCGGTCCGGCGATGCGGATACCCCGGCGCTGCCCAACCGTGTGGTGAACCAGCCCGTCGTGCCCGCCGAGGCGTTCGCCCTGCTCGCTGACGATCTCGCCGGGCTGGGTTACATCCGGCCGGCGGCGGGCCACGAAATCGGCGTAGGAGCCTTTGCCGACGAAGCAGATCTCCTGGCTCTCCTCCTTCTCGGCCACGGGTAGGCCGAAATGGCGCGCAAGCTGACGCACTTCCGGCTTGGTCAGGTTGCCGAGCGGAAATTGGATGAAATCGAGCTGCTCCGGTGTCAGGGTGTGGAGCACGTAGCTCTGGTCCTTGCGCGCGTCGACCGCGCGGAAGAGCCGGTGCGGCGCGCCCCGCTCAATCCGGGCGTAATGACCGGTCGCCAGGGTATGCGCGCCGAGCAGCTTCGCACGGTGGACGAGATGCCGGAACTTGACGTGGCGGTTGCACTCCAGGCAGGGGTTCGGCGTCCGACCGGCGGCGTACTCGTCGACGAAGCGGTTGATGACCGCCTCGCCGAACTCTGCTTCCATATTGATGGCGTAAAAGGGAACGCCGATCACCTGGCAGGTTGCTCGGGCATCGTCCATGGCCGGGATGCCGCAGCATGGGTTGACCGAGTGCACCGGATCCGACGGCGTGAAGAGACGCAGGTTCATGCCGACGACGCGATATCCCCGCTCCCGCATCAGGAGCGCGGTCACCGCGCTGTCGACGCCGCCGCTCATCGCGACCACGGCGAGCTTGCCGGCGCCATCCCGCGGGCCGATCTTCGCCTCGGTCAGGAGGTCGCGGACGTCATATTCGGACTGGGGTGTCCCGGTTCGGGCTGCTCGTTCGCTCATAGATCATCAGGTGAGTATCGCCATGCGCAAATGCATGGCCGCCTGACATTTTAGCATTACTTGGCGCCTGTTATGTCACCCAGCGTCGGCCGGGTTGAGCATGGACCACCGCAGCGCACTCAGATTCCAGCGCAATTGCTCTGCCCGGCGGATTTCGGGCAGGTATGGTCGCTCGCCCTCGATGGCGTGGTAATGGAAAAAGGCAAGCCGGGTCGCGATCTGGTTGAACTCCCGTTGCTGGCGCCGGCGTCGTATCCCGCCATCTCGCCGGGCCGCCGCGAGCGCGCTCTTGCGGGTCAGGGGATCGCTGACAGTCTGGTACTCCTCGGGCGTGAGGGTCCCGAGCCTGACCTCGACCGGCAGATACCGCCGCACGACCCGCGATTCCTGGTCCCGGCCGAGGAGCGCGATCAGCAGCGCGACGAGCAGTGGCGGGATCGAGAAGGGAAGTCCGCCGACGATCCCCGCGAGAATCAGTGCCTGCCATTCCGGCAGAAGGAAGACGCGCTCCAGACCGATTGTGAGGACCGAGATCGTCAGCGATGCGCCGAGGTTCCAGATGCTGTGACCCAGGACGGCCGCGCCCCAGCCGATCACCGGCACGATCAGGCGAAGCACGCCGCGGCCGTGCCGCGCCCGGGACCAGCCGACCGCTGCGCCGGTGAACGAGGTCCAGACCGCGTGGCCCATGCCGTTGATCAGGCTGCGGATGATGAAGAGCGTGCCGACGGCCGCCGCGCCGCCATCGGAATAGGCAACGCCGAAATACGTGATGTTCTCCGTCATGGCGAAGCCGAGACCGACGAGCGCGCCGATCAGCATCCCGTCCAGCACCCCATCGATGTGGCGCCGGGTGAACCAGAGGACGACCAGCACCGCCAATCCCTTGACCGATTCCTCGACCAGCGGAGCGACGGCGATCGCGGTCAGGATCGAGCCGGTGTCCTGGCTGCTCGCGACCGTGAAGAAGGACCAGGCGGCCGTATTCAGGAACAGGGCGAAGAAGACGGCGATGACTGCTCCCCAGAAGAAGGCCAGCCCGCGGAGCTCCCACGATTCAGGCTCATTGCGGTCCAGCCAGATGATCAAGGTGCCGTAGAGCAGGGTCGGAAGGATTGCGGCTGCGACGGCGAGGCCGATCGCCCGAACATTCAGGCCGGTCGAGACGAAGACGTTGAACAGCACGCAGATCAGCATGCAGGCCGCGCCGATTGTCAGGGTCGAGAAGAAGACCGGCTTGACGCAGCCGGTTCGCGAGCGCGGCAGATAGCCCGGCGGCACGTCCGTCGGTGCGGCCAGGCCGCATTGGCGGCAAAAATTGGCCGGCGGCTGGATGAGTCCGCAGCGCGGACACCAGCGCACCGGTGACGTTGATTTCCTGGCGCGCGTGCTCAAACCGGACTCCCAAACTCGATCATTGTGCGCTGCGCCACCGGCTGAGACGTACACCCGCCTATGACCATCGCGCTATTTTTGCGTGTGGCGATGTTGCCCGCACGATTGGTACTATCTGAATGGATAGTGCGGTCCCGCCCCTCGGATTTGAACCTGATGCGACCCCCGACGTACATCCCACCCGTTACAGAGACCGTATAGGGCGAGTGAGGACTCCGGTTCGCACTCGCCGGCACCGAAGGCGACTGCGGACCGTAATCTATATTCGGAGATGATGATGCAATCAAGAAACCCGGCCGGACCGACACTCACACGGCGCTCCGTGCTGGCACTCGGGCCGGCAGCGCTCGGTATCGCCGCAGCGGGAATCCTCAAAGGCCGGGACGCGATCGCCTTCGCGCCGGTCGAAGGCAATGCCCGCGGCGATATGCCCACCACCGGCGGGATGCGTCCCGGTCCGGTCGGCATGAATCCGGCGAAGGTGCGCACCAAGGGCGTCACGCCGGTGGCGATGAAGATTCCGAACGCGCAGGTCGATGCCCAGGTCGAAGCGCAGCCAATCCAGGACGGAGTCATGCTCGATCCGAGTGGACCATTCGTGGTCGCCTGGTATCAGGACACCGGGAAGCTCGGGCAGGAGGCAAACGTCGTCTTCGCCGGCCATCTGGACTACTACAACGTCGGCGAGGCGGTTTTCTACCACCTCGGCGCGCTGAATGACGGCGATCCGATCGAATTGATCGGCGACGACGGTGAGACATTCACCTACGCCGTCGACTGGGCGCGGCAATACACGATCGACGAGCTCGATTCGGGAGCAATCCAGGAGATCGTCGGACAGACCAAGGATGAGTGCGTCACGCTGATCACCTGCGGCGGCGATTTCGACTACAACCTCGGCCAGTATCTGCAGCGCTACGTCGTGCGGGCAAAGCGGACGGGCTGAGAGTTGAGGGAAATGGCCGTTGTGGCGTGACTCCGTGCACGCCATGACTCTCCCGACGGCCCGCTCGCTTGCAAGACGCGGTTTTCCGGCATCGCCCGGGCGTAAACACCCGGGCTGAAACCTGAACCCGGCTGAAGCCGGCTGGCCTCGCCGGGCACCTGTAACGAGCTGGCCCAGGGCGGTGGAAGTGCAATGGCGGATTTGCCGGTGGTTACGGGTGAGCAGATGGCGGCGGTGGACCGGGCGATGGTCGCGGTCCTGGGGCTCGATATTCGCCAGATCATGGAGACAGCCGGGCGGCAGGCGGCCGTCTTTACGCGCCGAATGCTGGACGGTGATCCTACGGGTCAGCGCATCGCCGTGCTCTGCGGGACCGGCGGGAACGGTGGCGATGGGATGGTCGCGGCGCGGTATCTGCAAGGCTGGGGCGCCGATGTCCGCGTTGTCCTCTCCCGTGAGCCGGACCCGGATCGGCACAGAGTGGCCGCTCATCAGCTCGGCGTGCTGCGCGCGATGGGCATTCCGGCCGAAGTCTCGACGAGCATCCCTGACTGCGATCTGATCATCGACGGTCTGCTCGGCTTCAGCACGACATCGGCGCCCACAGGGTCAATTGCTGACCTGATCCGGGCGGCGAACGCGAGCGGCACGCCCATCCTCGCAATCGACGTGCCATCCGGTCTGCACGCGAGCTCCGGCGAGGTGTTCGACCCCACGATCCGCGCAACGGTCACGCTCACGCTCGGCTTACCCAAGACCGGCCTTTTGATCGAGGAAGCACGCTCGACAATCGGCGAGCTCTGGGTC
>DASQCG010000333.1:0-20831 GCA_035634825.1 Thermomicrobiales bacterium
TTCCTGGCGTGGAGGAGGTCACGATGACCACCAATGCGCTGTTGCTCGGACGAATGGCCGATGGACTGGCTGACGCGGGGCTGGATCGTATCAATGTCAGTCTCGATACGCTCAACCCGGAGCGCTTCAAGGCAATGACCCGGGGCGGCCGGTTCGATATGGTTTGGGATGGCATCCTCGCAGCAGAGCGCGCCGGCATCACCCCGATCAAGATCAACACGGTTGTCGTCCGTGGCCAGAACGAGCACGAAGTTGCCGAGCTGGCGCGCCTGACGATCGACCGTCCGTGGCAGATGCGCTTCCTCGAGATCATGCCGATGGAAGGCGTCGGGATGGTTTACGACGAGGGCCTGGTGACGTCCGACGAGACGCAAGCGCGCCTGGAGTACGATTTCGGACCGCTCGAGCACGTCGCCTCGCCGCCCGGCGATCCGGCGCGCGTCTGGCGCATTCCCGGCGCGGCCGGCACCATCGGCTTCATCTCGCCGATTTCCGAGCCGTTCTGCAGCACCTGCAACCGGGTTCGCCTCAGTGCTGATGGCAAGCTCCGACTTTGCCTGCTGCGCGCAGACGAAGTCGATCTGCGCGACATTGTTCGCAGCGGCGGCAGCGAGGCCGACCTCACCGGCCGGATCCGTTCCGCGATCTGGCGCAAGCCTTGGGGCCACGGCATCGCCGAGGGCGACTTCAATATTGGCCGCGGCATGTCGCAAATCGGCGGGTAGCACAGGCACGCCACAAACCTCTTCAAATCTGCATAGTCCTGAACAACGGGTTGGGAAGGTCCGCAACCAACTTTGGTGAATACGCCATCCCGGACCACTTCCCCACTTGACAAATCCGTGACATACGGACACACTGTACGTACATCACAAACAATTAGCCGCAGGAGTTATTGTGTAAGGACTCGCCGATGGCCGAACGTCAGCTGGAAACAGTTTCCGTACATGCTTCTCAGCGCCTCGCGCAGCGAAATCTATCCTCGCGGGATATCGAATACGTGCTGAGCCACGGGAGACGAATTCGCAACGGCAAGGCCCTCTTTATTTGCCTCGGCCGGCGTGATATTCCGGCGGCAGACCTGCGCCACAGCAGCCTCACCCGGCTCGAAGGCACAGTCCTCGTGCTCGATCCGATTTCCGGTAGTCACCTGACTACCGCCTACCGAAACCGACGCTCCGGCATTCGAGACATCAAGCGCAAGCAGAAGCACAGCCTGCCGCGCTACGAGGCGTGAGGCGGCTCAAGCGACCCTGCGCCGGGAGCGAATACGCACGAGTTCACCTTGATGGCCGGCTGCTCACGCAATTCAGCGAAGTAATCTCGATCAAGCCGTGCGCTGAGCTCCGGGATCGCCTCCTCGGCGACTAACACGAGCACTGATCCGCCCTGCCCACCGCCCATCATCCGGGCGCCTAGGACGCCGGATTGCTCGAGGCAAATCGACACGATGCGCTCGACGGCCGGATGTGAGATGTCGTAGTCGGTTGCCGATGATCGCCCGCTTTCCGTCATCAGGCGCCCGACCTCGGCCCAGTCCGATTTCGCGATCGCCATTTCGGCATCGCGCACGCGCTGGCTCTCTGTCACAACATGACGCACCCGGCGGGCCAGGACGGGCTCATCGTCTGCGAGAAGGACTCGTTCCGCTTCGGGCAGGTCGGCCGGATCCATTACACCCAGGGCCGGCAGATCGCCTTCCCATCCATCTTGCAGCAGCGACAGCGCGTTTCGAGTTTCCCGGACTCGTTCCGGGTAGGCTGAGGTAGCCACGGTGCGGATGATTCCGGAGTTGATGACGACGAATCGCAACCCGCTGAAGTCGGCCGTAAGGCGGTCGACCGCGCCGGTCAGCCCGTCGTACCGGATCAGGCCACCAAATACGCTGGCCGACTGGTCCATCGTTCCGCATGGAGATCCGGCCCGGTGCTCCGCTTCCTGGGCAATCAGGATCAACTCGGGCGGCGACGGCAATTCCACCGAAAGCGCCTGCACCAGGGCCACGCAGAGCGCCGCAGAGCTGCTGACCCCGATACCGTGGGGGAGATCACCCGCCACAACCAACTCCACTCCGGGTTTGACCCCCACTGACCAGGCGTTGAGCGACGCAATGACGCCGCGAAGGTAATGCACGGGGTACGGGGAGCCGCGTTCGGAACGCCAGCCGGATAGGCTCGCATCGACCTCGGAGACAAGCGATCCCGACATGTTGGCAAAGACCGCCCGGATCGGACCCGGTAAACCGCTCTCGCGAACTCCGACGACGATCCAGCGGTCGATTGCCGCCGCCAGTACCGGACCGCCGTTGTAGTCGACATGGTTACCGATGACCTCTATCCTGCCCGGCGCGCCGACATACAGATCCGGACGCCATTCGTCGCCGAATGCCAATTGTCCGGTGGTCAGGATTTGCGCTGCGATGCTGCCTGGAACCTTCGTCATCGTCGAAGCTGGGCCACCTTGTACGCCTCGCCAAACTCGAACGGCTGGTCCTGGGCAACTTCGCGCGCTCGATCCCGGACGCGATCCCAGACGTCATCGCTCGCCCCTACCTGCGAAAAGTGCGCACGAAGCGAGTCGATCTTCTTGTCCATAACCGGTGTTATGTCGACAATCAGATCTGGATGCTCCGCGTTGAAATACCAGACCTCGGCCGTCTTATGCGGTTGCAATCCTTCGGCCAGGTGCTCCGGGAACGCGTGCGGATCCCGGGCCGACGGATAGGCCGCGTCGTGCGCCGAAAGCCCGACCGCACGATGGTCGGGGTGAAATGCGTACGGTCGGAAGGGATCGTGGGTAATGACCACGTCGGGGGTGTGCTTGCGGATTACGCGCGCGATCTGCCCGCGCAGCTCGAGCGTCGGAAAAAGCTCGCCGTCGGTCTGGCGCAGGAAATCGACGATCTCTACGCCGAGCACGCGGCCGGCCTCGATCTCCTCAGCTTCCCGGGTGGACACCATGTGCGTAGTTTCGGTGTTGGGATCCGACGTGCCCTTGTCTCCGGATGTGACCTGGGCGATGACGACGTGTTTTCCGGCGGCGGTGAGCAGCGCGATGGTTCCGGCTGAAGAGAATTCGGCATCATCCGGATGGGCAACAACAACGAGGTAGCGGTCGTACTTGTTCCAGTCAGCCCCGGTAGGCATCCGTCTTACTTACTCCCCAGCCAAAACCGATTGAAATGAGCGCAGGCTTGCCTCGAGCACGTTCCATGGTTCGCCCAGCTCCGCAGCATAACGATACCGGATTTCGAGCGTAATCGAGCCTTCCCATCCGACATCTTTCAACGCCGCCACGGCTTCTCGCCAGGGAACCAATCCTGCATCGAGCGGCGCATGCACTGCGGCATCGGCGCGACTGTCGTGAATGTGCACGTGGTTGATCCAGCGCAGCGCCCGTGGCGACAACGGGGTTATGCTCCCGCCGCTTTCCCAGTCATGTGCGACGTCCCAGCACATTCCGGTGCGAGGCAGGTCCAGCTCGATCAGGAACGAGCCGAGTGACTCAATTGACCGATCGAAGCGGTGATCGGCCGGTCCCTCCGTTGTTCGAAGCTCAAGCGAAAGTCGCGTATTCGAGCCGCGCTCGTCCAGCTCCCCTGAAAGCCATTCCAGGTACGCGCCTGTCGTTTCAGGGTGGTCGGCGGCGGCATGGATCACCAACACCGGCGGCGCCACCTGTCCCGATTCGGCGAAGTGGATCAGATCGATCATGGGTGCAAATCGCAGTCGATAAGCGTCCCGATCATTTGCCCACTCAGTGATCTTGAACTCCGTCGTCAACGGGCTGTGCAGATTGACGTGGAAGCCTGCCGCATGCGCATACGAAATCGCCTTCCGGGCAATCGGTTGCAGGAGATGGACGCGACCCAACTCGTCCGATCCAACGCCCGGAAATGCGACGAATTCGATTGCCGAACCCCCGGCTCCAGCAATCAGTTCGATGTATTCACGGAATCGTTCGAGGTTTTGATTGAACCAACGCGGTGCAGCAGCGGGTCCGAAGCGAATCAACGATCGCTACCGGTCGCGGATCGACGCGAGCACGGCTCCCAGCATCGCCGCCGGCACAGTCTCCTGTTCGCCGCTGGCCAGGACTTTGATCGTGGCCATTCCGGCGGCCGCTTCGTTCTCACCAATCAGGACCGCGAGTGGAATGCCGCGGCGATCGGCGTACTTGAGCTGGTCACCGAAGCTCTTGCGGCCGAGCAGCGAGAGATCGACGTTGAATTCGTCTTCGCGAAGTTTCCGTGCCACTCGACTGGCGTATCCGAACGTGTCGTCGTGGTAGATCACGATGGCGTCGCAGACGGAGGCCGGAGCCGACACGAGCTGAAACTCCTCAGCGACCTCGATGATTCGTTCCAGCCCTATTGACATGCCCATCGCCGGTATATCGCGTCCGGAAAACATGCCAACCAGGCCGTCGTATCGTCCGCCCCCGGAAACTGAGCCGACCTTCGGCTGGTCAACGGTCGCCTCATAGACGATGCCCGTGTAATAGTCGAGCCCGCGGGCCAGCGTAAGATCGAGGCGGAAATTGCGCTCGCCGGGAGCAAGGTCCTCGAGCAAATCGAAAAGCTCGCCCAGATTCTCGAGCGCCTGAACGACCTCTGGATCGTCGCCGGCATTCTCCCGCAATGCCTCGATCAACTCCTGGTTCTCGCCGGTCTGGCTGATCAAGGCCAGCAGTCGATCAGCGGCATCTCCGGCAACTCCTGCCTCGACGAGTTCAGATCGGACGCCACCCAAACCATTCCTGCTCAGCTTGTCGACTGCGCGATAGACGGTCGGCGCCAAATCCGCAGGCACACCGGCGCCACGAGCCAGTCCCTCAAGCAGCTTGCGGTGGCTGATATTGATCGTGAATTGGGGCAGTCCGACCGCTTTCAGGATCTCCGCCACCATCGAGATGGCCTCGGCATCCGCGCGTGTTGAACTCGATCCGACGATGTCCGCGTCGCACTGCCAGAACTCGCGGAACCGGCCCCGTTGCGCCTTCTCGGCCCGCCAGACAGGGGCAATGTGATACCGCTTGAACGGCATCGGCAGCTCGTTCTGGTGATTGGCGACGAAGCGGGCCAGCGGCACTGTAAGGTCATAGCGCAGACCGACGGGACGATCGCCATGATCGAGAAAGTGATACATCAGCTTCTCGTTCTCGCCGGCCTTGCCAGTCAGGACCTCCAGGTGCTCGAGGGTTGGCGTGTCGATCGGCTCGAAGCCATGCGCCTCGAAGACCTTGCGAGCGCGCTCGATCAATGTGCGCCGGAGCAGCATCTGCGCCGGAAGCTGATCGCGAAAGCCTGAGAGGACCTGCGCCTTCACGCGGCGCCCGGTGGACTGGGTATCTGTCATCGAATCGGTATCTCCTGCAGGGAGGAATGCGCTTTCGCGCTCATGACGATTGATTCTACGGGAGAACGGCTCAGCCGGCGACGACCGCGTCCTCGATATGTCGCACGCGGGCAACGACGTTGCGTCCATCAAGGGTGATAGCTACCAGATCGATTCGCCAGGGCCGCTCCGCGTGCTCCGGATTCGCGGCCACGTACCACTCGCCGGTCGCCAACAACCGCCCCGCCTTCGCCCGGGAAATCGACTCCTCGGCAGCACCGGCCCGATCTCCGCGACGGACCTTGACTTCGACCATGACGAGTAATTCGCCGTCACGCATGATCAGGTCGATCTCGCCCGATGGCGCGCGCCAGTTCGCCTCAACGAACGTCATTCCCTTGCGCTCGAGAATCAGGCGAGCATGATGCTCGCCCACGGAGCCAAGTTTCGTCCGCTCCGTTGTCATTCGCCCGCCCCGGTCAGGACGCCGCGAAAACTGCGGCGATGAATCGAGCACGGGCCGTAGGTGCGCAACGCCTGCAAATGGATTGGCGTGCCATAGCCGACGTGACGGTTGAAGTGATACCGCTGGTCCTCTTCGTGTATCCGCCGCATGTATCGATCCCGCTCAGTCTTGGCCAGGATCGAGGCGGCGGCCACCGAAAGCGAAATCGCGTCTCCGTCGATCAGCCCCACCTGGGGAATCGTTAGCTCGCAGGTAATGGCATCGAGCAAGGCGAAGTCCGGCAGGCAATCAAGCTGCTCCAGGGCGCGCTCCATGCAAAGTCGATTGGCTCGAGAAATGCCGAGCTCGTCGATTTCGTCAGCGGAGGCGTAGCCAACCGCCCATGAAACAGCGACCGCCCGGATCAGGTCGGCCAGCCGATTACGCCTCGGCTCTGGCAGTTGCTTGGAATCGTTGATTTCTCGGGTCCGGGCGGTAAGGCGCAGACCCGGCGGCAGCACGACCGCGGCGGCGACAATCGGGCCAGCCAGGGCACCCCGCCCGGCCTCGTCGATTCCGGCGACGGCCCGGTAGTCGTCCCGCCAGCATGATCGTTCCCAGTCGAGATTCGCCACGATCCCTGCTCGATCACTGCGCAAACAGAAACGCGGCGCCCGAAGGCACCGCGTTCATTATCAATGGATTTGCGGATCGAGTGTGCGCTACTCGGCGGCCTTGTCGCCCGACTCGGTCTCCTCGACGGCAACCTCATCGGAATCGACCTTCTCGGTCATCTCGACCCCTGCATCCGCCTGCTCGGCGAGCTCGACCCCGTCAGTCACCTGCTCGTCCATCTCGGCCACGTACTCGTCCTCGACGGGGATGGCAGCAGTCGCGGTCGTGGTGGCGCGAATCGGTCGCCGTCGCTCCTTGATCCGGGCCGCCCGACCAGTCAGGCCGCGCAGATAGTAAAGCTTGGCGCGGCGAACGCGGCCGTGGCGCAGGACATCGATCTTCTCGATGCGCGGCGAGTGGATCAGAAAGGTCCGCTCGACGCCGATTCCGTGCGATGCAATGCGGCGAACCGTGAAATTCTCGTTGATGCCGCCACTCCGCCGCCGGATGACTACGCCTTCGAACATCTGGATGCGTTCGCGGCTCCCCTCGACGACCTTGGCGTGCACACGAACTGTGTCGCCCGCGCCGAACTGGGGGATGTTTTCCTTGAATTGCTCGGACTCGATCGAGCGAATCAGCTGTGCAACCATTGGTAATGCGCCTCTGGGATCGGTAGATACACGGAATCGGCCCGCGAATAAGCGAGCCGACTGCCAATGCTACCACATTATGATCAGGCAGGAGTTACGACTCCGGCCAGGACTTCTGCCGCTACCTCATACCGGCCGAACGACGGCATCAGATATACGCCCTGCGAATGCGGCTTGAGGTCGAGCAGCAACTCGCGGGCCATTTCGACGCCGACCTGCCGGCCGTGGTTCCCAGCGGATCGCATTCGCTCCAGTGCTTGTTTTGTCAACGTAATGCCCGGAACCTCGTTATGCAGGAACTCGGCATGCCGCGCGCTTTGGAGTGGCAGGATTCCGATCATGACCGGCACCGGGATCTGACCCCCGAAGTGCTCGAGGAAACGCAGCCAGACCTCGACATCGTAGATCGGCTGGGTCATCACGAAATGCGCGCCGGCGGCCAGTTTCTCGCGCAGCCGGCTCGCCTCCAGCGCCAGATCCTCCCGGGTCGGATCGACTGCACAGGCGATCGTGAAAGAGGCGTTTCGGCCGAGTGGCGCGCCAGACCAGTCGACTCCCTCATTCATCTTGCTGAGGACTTTGATCAGACCGATCGAATCGATGTCGTAGACGGCAGACGAATCCGGGTAATCGCCCAGGCTCGGCGGATCGCCGGTAAGGGCCAGGATATTGCGAACTCCGGCCGCATGCGCGCCGAGCAACTCGCTCTGGATTGCCATCAGACTGCGATCCCGGGTCGTGAAATGGACGATCGCCTCGACTCCGACTTCGGCCTGAATGAGGTGCGACATCATCAGCGCGCTCATCCGCACCCGCGCCATCGGCGAGTCGGCTACGTTGATCGCGGTAACGCCGGCATCCTTCAGGAGCCGGGCACCATCGAGCGCCTTGGTCGGATTAAGCCCCTTCGGCGGATCGATCTCGACGCAAATCACGAAATCCTTGCCGAGCTTGCGCTTCAGCTCCGTAGGTGATTCGTCGCCATTCTCCTCGTATTCGTAGGTCGACGGCAGTCGGACCTCGTGGATAACGAGCGTCGAATGCCCTTCCTGCTCGTCGAGGGTGCGCCGCATTGCGTGGGTATGATCCGGCGTCGTGCCGCAGCAGCCGCCGATCAACCGGGCGCCGGCGACCGCCGCCTCGGCCGCGAACTTGCCGAGATAATCCGGCGAGCTCGAGAAGACGTAGCGGCCGTCCACGCGTGCCGGCCATCCAGCATTCGGCATCGTCGATACAGGAATCTGGCGGTTGTATGTCCCGCTCACTAGCGAGGTCATCATCTGGATGATCGGCAACATCTGATTCGGGCCGACGGAACAGTTCGCTCCGACGACGTCAACATCCAGCGCGAGAAGCGATGCGACTACTTCGTTGACCGGATTGCCGCCCGGGGTTGTCCCGTCCTCCCCGAAGGCAAGCGACGCTATGATCGGCAGGTCCGAAGTCTTGCGGACGGCATTGACGGCAACAGCCATTTCACGGATATCCGAGATCGTCTCGATGCAGATCGCGTCGACGCCGCCCTCCAGCAGGGCCTCGATCTGCTGCGCGTAGATCGGCTCGAGCAGCTTGATCTCATCCGGCATCAGAGGATCCATCGCGGACCGGGTCGGGCCAATTGAGCCGACCACAAAGACTTCGCGGCCGACTACTTCGCGCGCCTCGCGAGCGATTTTGACGGCCCTTAAATTGATGTCTCGTACCTTGTCCTCGAGTCCGAATTCGGCCAGCTTGAGCTGGTTCGCGCCATAGGTATTGGTCTCGATGATGTCTGCCCCTGCCGAGACATAGGCACGGTGAATCGAGCCGATCAAATCGGGGTTACTCAGGTTGAGATGATCGAAGCACGTGCCCATCGGGACGCCCGCCTCATGAATGAGCGTGCCCATGGCGCCATCCGCCAATAGCGTGCGGGCGGATAAGCGGTCGATCAATGGATGTGTCAAAGGAGTTGGCTCCTGGCGAAAACCCGGCTGGCGTCTCGTACCAGAGTGAACGCGGCGAAATCGCCGCTATGGTCTGCCAAGAATACACCGTGCGGCAACGAAGGCGGTTTGACCGGTTTTTCGCCACGCGGTAGATTCCACCAATTGATGTTACGTCGAGATCATTAAAGGCAGGCAGACAGCGTGCGGTACGACGGAGCCAACGGGCGACCCGGCCCGGTCATGGCAATTGGCGGAGCCGAGGACAAGTTCCGCGAGCGCGCAATACTTTCCACCTTTATGGCGCTCTCTGGCATGGCAGAGGCCCGCATTGTGATCATCCCGACTGCGTCGTCGATCGAATCCGCAGGTGAGCGATACAAGGGAATCTTTCTCGAATTCGGCGCCCGCTCCGCCCACATCGCCTTCGTGCATGATCGCGACCATGCCAATGAGCCCGAGTGGACCACGGTCTTCGAGCAGGCGACCGGCATCTTCATCACCGGCGGCAACCAGCTCAGGCTCTCGACGCGGTTGGGCGGAACGACAGTTGAGCAGGAGATCAAACGAGCCTGGCGCGGCGGCGCCACCGTGGCTGGAACAAGTGCGGGAGCCTCGATCCTTAGCTCCCACATGGTCGCCTTCGGGGCCAGCGGTCCGACGCCCCGCCAGCGCATGGCGCAGATGGTCGGTGGCTTTGGCCTGGTTGATCAGGCGGTGATCGACCAGCACTTCCGCCAGCGCGATCGCACTGGGCGCCTTTTGTCCCTGGTTGCCGGCAGTCCGGGCCTGCTTGGCGTAGGAGTCGACGAAGACACGGCAGCCGTCTTCGGATCTGAAGGGACTATTGACGTTGTCGGCCGTCATTCCATTACGATTATCGACGGGTCACGCATGTATACCGACTACCCGGAGGTCAGGGGCTTCGGCGAGATCACCGTCAGCGGCGCGGTGATCCACTCGCTGACCGCCGGACGCCGTTTCGATTCCAGAAATCGGCGAATGATGCAGTTGTAGCAATAGCACGACGTTCAGGGGCAGGGGACCAATGATCGAAGTTCGCAAGACCACTGTTTATCGAGGTCCCAATGTTTGGGCGCGCATGCCCGTCATTCTGATGGTCATTGATATCGGCGCGCTCGAAGATCAGCCAACCAACAAGATCCCGGGCTTTTATGAGCGGTTGACCGAGTACATGCCGTCGCTCTACGACCATGGCTGCTCGCTCGGCCGGCCGGGTGGATTCCTGCAGCGGATGCGGGAAGGCACGTGGATGGGCCATGTGCTGGAGCATGTGGCCCTCGAGTTCCAGAACCTGTCCGGCGCCGAGGTATCGCGCGGAAAAACGCGCAGCACCGGCGAGCGAGGCGTCTACAACGTCGTCTACGAGCATGTTCAGGAAGACGTCGGATTGGCGGCGGGCCGCCTCGGCGTTCGCCTTCTCAATCACCTGATCTACAACAGCGAGCCGGACTTCAATTATCAGGCGGAGCTCGAAGAGAACGTCATCCGGGTCGCCGAGCGGCTCGCCTACGGGCCGTCGACGGGCTCGATCGTCTCGGAAGCCGATCGCCGCAACATTCCGGTGCTGCGGTTAGATCCGAAACGGTCGTTGGTCCAGCTCGGCCACGGCATCCATCAGAAGCGGGTCTGGGCAACGGTCACGTCGCGCACGTCGAACATCTCGGTCGACGTCGCCGCGAACAAAGAGCTCACCAACCGTCTCCTGCAAGAGGTAGGAATCCCGGTTCCGCGCGGGCAGGTCGTCCGCAACGTAGATGACGCGGTCGGGGCGGCGAACCGGATCGGCTATCCAGTCGTGATCAAGCCGCTGGACGGCAACCACGGACGCGGCGTCTGCATCAACCTGGCGGACGATGACGAGGTGCGCGAGTTCTACCATGTAGCTGAGGGCGAGAGCCGGACGGGTATCGTGCAGGTCGAGAGCTACATCACCGGGCGCGATTACCGAATTCTGGTCGTCAACGGGCAGATCGTGGCGGTTGCCGAACGTGTTCCGGCGCATGTCGTCGGCGATGGCATCCACACGGTCGAGCAGTTGATCGATATCACCAACTCGGATCCACGCCGCGGTGTCGGTCACGAGAAGATCCTGACCCGGATCTCAGTCGACAGCCAAACGATGGAGACGCTGGAGCGTCAGTCCATCGCATTGACGGATGTTCCGGCGCTCGATCAGGTCGTCCAGCTCAAGCAGACCGGGAATATGAGCACGGGTGGAACCTCGATCGATCGGACCGACGACATTCACCCGGACAACGTGGAAGTGGCGCGGCAGGCGGCAATGGTCGTCGGCCTGGACATCGCCGGCATCGACTTCATCACATCCGATATCGCCGAATCAGTGCGGCAAAGCGGCGGAGCGATCGTGGAGGTAAACGCCGGACCCGGTTTCCGTATGCATACGAATCCGACCGAGGGCCACCCCCGGCATGTCGGCCGGGCAGTCGTCGACATGCTCTTCCCGCCAGGCGCGCAATCGCGCGTGCCGATCGTGGCCGTGACCGGCACGAACGGCAAGACTACGACCGTGCGCATGATCTCGCACATCATGAAGACGTCTGGGCGCCGGGTCGGTATGACGACGACCGACGGCATCTACATCGACGGCACGCAGATCCTGGCCGGCGACATGAGCGGGCCGACCAGCGCGCAAATGGTCCTCAAGAACCCGACGATCGATTACGCGGTGCTCGAGACGGCGCGTGGCGGTATCCTGCGTTCCGGCCTCGGCTTCGACCGCTGCGATATTGCCGTCGTCACAAATATCGCGTCCGACCACCTTGGGCTCGGCGGCATCGATTCGCTCGATGACCTGGCGCGAGTCAAGGCCGTAGTCCCGCAGGCGGTTTTCCGGGACGGCGTCTCGGTGCTGAATGCCGACAACGAGTGGACCGTCGACATGGCCCGGACCGCGCGGGGCGAGATCATCTTCTTCAGCATGAACGAGGACTCGCCAGTCTTGCGCGAGCACCTCCGGCAGCGCGGACGGGCCGTCGTACTCCGGCCGACGCGCCATGGCGACATGATCACGATCATCGAGCACCGGCGCGAGACGAGCCTGATCCTGGCCAGCGAGATCCCGGCTACATTCGGCGGTCGGTTGCGCGTCAACGTCGCGAATGCGATGGCAGCAGCAGCAGCAGCGGTCGGCGGCGATATCCAGTTCGAGCACATCCGGCAGGGGTTGCGCAGCTTCTCGTCGAGCTACTTCCAGACGCCCGGCCGCTTCAATTTCCTGGACGTGGATGGCCGGAGGGTGGTCATGGACTACTGCCACAACGTTGCCGGCCTTGAGTCGATGGCCGATTTCGTGAAGCGGCTCGGCGCGGCCCATGCGATCGGCATGATCGCGATGCCCGGCGATCGACTCGACTCCGACATCATGGCCTTCGGCGATCTGGCAGCGCGGACGTTCGACCGGATCGTCATTCGCGAGGATGTCAATCGACGCGGCCGCGCCGATGGAGAAATCGCGGAGATCCTTCGCCAATCGGCGCGCGATGCAGGAATGGCTGACGATCACATATGTATCGTGCTGGAAGAGATCGAGGCGGTCAACGCCGCCATCGAGTTGGCCCAGCGAGATGACCTCGTCGTGCTGCTGGTGGACAAGCCGGCGGCCGCTTGGCGGGAGCTCGAAAAGCGAGTCTCGCTCAGGGGCGAGCTCGTTTAGATCGAGATCTCTATCAGCCGGGCAGTCAGCTCGGGCAGAAACTCGTGCGCCATGAAAATGATCACGTCGCCCGGATGCGCAAGTTCAAGTGCATCCTCCAGCGCCGTTATCTCGTTTTCCGATTCACGGTATTCGGCCTGGGGGTATTGCGCCGCGCCGGCCCGGTAGAAGCTCATCAACTCATCGAGCGTCCGGCCGCGCAGGTATTTGACCGTCCCATGGGCAATCACGATCTCCGAGCCGCATGCCGCAATTCGGCCAATCTCGCGCAGCGAGTGATCAGTGCGGTCGCCTGCGGTACCGATGAGGCTGATCAGGCGCCCTCCCGCCCCAATCTCTGCACGTCCAAACTCGACGAGGTACTTGATACCTGCCTCGTTATGGGCAAAGTCGAGCACGATCGTGATGCCGTTGCTCCGGTAAATGTTCAACCTGCCGAGATTGCCTGTCGCGTCGTTCTTGAATGTTCTCAATCCGGCCCGGACCTGAGCGACCCCGAGCCCAGCTCCCAGCCCGGCGCCGATGGCGGCCATCGCGTTCTCGACCATATGCCGCGCTCTTCCGCCGTGCGTCATCGGTATCTCGTCCAGCGCGAATTTGCCGACGACCTCTTCGCCGTTCCGTACGACGATCTCTCGCTCGTCGGCGATGATCGCTCGTCCCCCGGACTCCAGGTGCGCCTCGACAGTCGGATTCGCACGCTGCTGAGTGAAGAGGACCCGCGGCGCCTGAATTTCGCTGGTCGCGGCCATAACCAACCAGTCGTCGGCGTTGACGACGGCTACCCCCTGCGGCCGGGTTACCTTGCAGACGACCGATTTGACCTCGGCCAGTGTCTCAAGTGTCTTGACCCCTTGCAGGTCAAGGTGGTCGGCGCTGACGTTCGTGAACACGGAAACGTCGTTGCTTTCGTACCCGAGTCCACGCAGGAGGATCCCACCCCGGGCCGTCTCGAGCACGGCCGCCTGCACCGAAGGATCCTCAAGCACCGTCCTTGCTCCCGACGGACCAGAGTAATCCCCGGCTTCGATCTCCTCGCCGTCGACATAGATTCCGCTCGACGAATTCCAACCCGTGCGGTACCCAGCGGTCTGCATCATGTGAGCGGTAAGGCGGGTAGTTGTCGTCTTGCCGTTCGTACCGGTGACCGCAATTGCGATCGCTGATCGCTCCGCATCGCGAACTAACGTCGGGAACTCGTCGGCCGCGTCTGAATCCAGCAAATGCTGCAGGTGGGCGTGGATGTTGTCGTCAACAACGCCCTCGATTGTGTCGACGATAAGCTGTCCAAGAGCCATACCGAACCGACGTCGCGTCCAGGCAAACGCGATTGATAAGTGATCAGGCTCGTCCATGCGTCGCCATACGAAGGGCGGTAGATGCTGGCCATGGGGGTGGCAGTACTGCAGGAAGAACAACTGGGTGGCGGAATTCAAATCCGGGACGCCCGGCGCGAGTCGCCGCGCGATCATTTCCTCCGTATCGCCGGGTTCCAGGATCAACTCGACCTTGATTGCGGGCAGGAGCATGAAAAGGTTTGGGCCGTCGAGGTCGCGGATTTCGGCTAGCTTCATCCCAGTCCCGCGCTCCATTCTTGACGCGTCGTCGTGGCGGCGATTGTACTAGCGGGCCAGCGCAGAGATGAGCACTGCGACGGTGTTGTAGAGCGCGTGCGCAATGATTGCGTGGGTCGTCCCATACCGCTTTGCGAGGATACCGAAGAGGCAGCCGAGCAAGAAGGTTCCGAGCGTGATGAACGAGAATCCATACTGGCTATGAAGCAATGCGAAGAGGATGGACGTCGGGATAATCCCGTAGCGCGGTTGGAGGGCGCCCCTAAAGAGCAACTCCTCACCAATCCCAGCCGAAAGTCCGATGAGCGGGGCAGCGATGTAGGACGGGCTCGACGTCGTCATGACCTCGAGTGACCGATTGATCTCGTTCGCGTATTTCTCGTTCGTGGCCCGCGTCAGCTCGGAGGCGATTCCAGAGATAATGAACGCGACCACGACCGCGCCGAGTGCCGCGCCGGTCCCAGCCAACGTCGGCCGCACCAGCCCGAGCCGATCCCGCACTTGCGGCCAGGTTCGATCAACGTGATACCCGACCGAGACAACGGCGAGCGCGACGAAGAAGATGCCCTGGATCACGATCGGACCGACATCGAACGAGCTGACCTGGTCCGGCGCCGGGGCCGAGATCAATTGCCCCCCGAGAAACCCGATCGCTCCGAGGAATATGCCGGAGCCGAGCATGTGGACCGGGTCATCCGGATCAAAATCGCCGATCCTCGCCATTTGAACGCGCACCGGGCGAAACAGCGGCAGCATCAGGCCCAGACCGCCAAGTAGCAACGTCGGCCCAAGGCCACCAGCTCCTCGGCGGGTGGTCACTGCGAGGCCGGCAATGAAGAGCAGAAATCCCGGCGCACCGAGAAGGAGATAGAGACCGACCATCGCCGATCGGTCCTTCTTGGCTTCGTGCGCCCACCAGACCAGGAAATATGCGAACCCGACCACGAAGAGGAAAATGATTGCGATAACCGCCACGGTCGATAGTCCGCCTTTACATGCAGCACAGTGGTCCGAAGCGCCGCTCCGGACCGGCGAAAGTATAGAGTTGACCCGATTCCTGCGAGTCAGGTTGTGCGGCGTCCCTGCTAGACTTCCCGGGCGCGATACTGTCTATTTCGAGGTGAATCTCCGTGTCCGACAAGCCAACCGCCGGTAATCAGTTGCGACGCGGTGGGCTTGGCCGAGGACTCGCCTCGCTCATCCCAGCAGGTGCTCCGGCAACCACGGAAACGAGCAGTGTGGCAATCGATGCGATCCGCCCGAACCCGTATCAGCCCCGCACCGAGTGGGACGAAGAGCGCCTGCAAGAGCTTGCCGAGTCGATCAAGACGCACGGATTGATTCAGCCGCTAATCGTCTCGGTTGGTCGCCAACCGGAGACGTTCGTACTGATCGCCGGGGAACGACGGTTACGGGCGGCTCGATTGGCCGGACTGGACACCGTACCGGTTGTGGTCAAGGATGTCGCCCCGCAGGCGCTGCTCGAGCTTGCACTCGTCGAGAACCTGGTCCGGGCAGACCTGTCCCCACTCGAAGAGGCTCAGGCCTACCGGCAGCTGATCGAGGACTTCGGCCTAACGCAGGCAGCCGTTGCCGAACGGGTCGGCCGGTCTCGTGTCAGCATCACGAACACGTTGCGCTTGCTCAACGCGCCGGATGAGATCAAGGCTGCGCTGGCCGGCGGCCAGATCACCGAGGGTCACGCCCGTGCACTCCTCGCACTCCCCACGGCCATCGACCAGGTCGCTGCGCTCGATGATGTTGTCACAAAGAGCCTGAGTGTCCGTCAGACCGAGGACCTGGTCCGGAAATTGTCAGCCAGACACGAATCCGGCCCTAAAAGCCCTCGCTCAGACGACCGGGTAATTTGGCGGCACGCCGACCGCCTCCAGCGCGCCCTGCAGACCAAAGTAGCAGTCAAGCGAGACGAGGCCACCGGCCAGGGATCGATCACAATCCACTTCTTCGACGATGAGCAGCTCTCAAGCCTGCTGGACCGCCTGGCTGGGGAAGAGCATTTCTAGGCGCAGGGCTCAGTCGCATTCTCGACATTTCGGATATCCGCCGTAATCCAGTCGACGTCCAACGTCATCGAAGGCTGCGGCTGCTCGCCGCGGGATTCGTACTCGATGTGCCAGGACGTCGCTCCCGTTGAGGAATCGACCTGCACTGCCAGCCACGATGTGTGTCGTTGATCGGGGCAGGCGGATCGAAATTCGGTTCCGTATGCAACCTCTGCAGCGCTCGCGGCTGTGCCAGACGAGGTCTTGGCCAGGGAGAAATCTATCGGCGTTGCCGGGAACGCATCGCGAAAACGGCTATCGATGTCGAGGATTTCCGTGTCGACGATGACGCCGGAGCCGCGATCTATCCGCATCGTCAGAAGGCCGTCGCTACTCAGAAATGTCATGAAAATCCAGCCGCCGATCGGCAGCTGCCCGACCGGAGGGTTCCCTGCTTCACCTGGCCAATCGAGCTGCATGTTGGCCCGGACCAGTGCGGCGTCCGACTTCCAGCCGGTAGCGACGTTGCTGGCGAACGGCCAGATTCCTTCGAGATCGAGCGGAAACTGAGGCTCAGTTGTCGGCCGAATCGGCGACGCGAGTCGTGTCGGCGTGCTCGCCCGGGACACCGCGTAACCGAGCAGACCAAGCTGAATGACGACAATCGCGGCGCAAACAAGCAACCCGACCCGCCTCATCCGACCTCTCCTCCATACCCGAACGCACTGCCCATGTTCCGGACGACGTAGACCGCGGAATGGCTGAGTCCGTCGCTGGTCTCGACGCGGCCGGACTCGTCCTCGGAGAACGGCTCCCACCCCTCCTCGGCCAGCGTCGTGCCAATCGTCTCCTGCGTCAACTGGTCGATTTGCCAGACGAGGTCATCAGCCGGACCGAAGGCGAGCCAGGGCACCTGCTCGTCCCGCACGATGGTCACCGATGAGCCGGAATCGAGCATCACAGCCAATGACACAAGCGGTTGACCGCCGTGAGTGACAAGACGTCCGTGTCCCTGGACGCGCCCGAACCTCATGCTGTGGCCTCGGATGGTTGCCGGGCCACGGCGCGGGACTCCCGCCGCGCCAAATCGAACAGTGAGCTGGGCAGCAACGCGGTAACCACCGCTGCTGCCACGGCCAGGACCAGCGAGATGGTCAATGCCGTCGGAATGCTGGTCCGATCCGCCAAGGCGCCGGTAATCGGCACACCGAGCGAACCGGAGACAAAGCCCAGCCCCAGAATCACGCCCGAGGCGAGTCCGGTCCGACCCGGCAGCAGGCGTTGCGCCGCGAGGAGCGTGATGCTGAGACTGGAATCGGAAAGCATGCCGAAGAGAGCAGCCGCAGGCATTACCCAGGCGCTGTCAACCTGTGCCGCCGCGAGCGCCGGCAAGATCGAGAGGAGCTGCGTGCTGATAATGATTCGCCGGCCCGGAATCTGGTCGGCCAAGCGCCCGCCGATCAACGTTCCGACCGCGCCGGAGAGGATCATGATCGTGGGCAGCAGGTTGTAGAAGCCAAGGCGATACCCGAGCTCCTTATAGTGGATTGGCAGCAGGCTGAGAAACGCCAGGAAAACCCACGAACGCAGCATCACGATCCCGATGATGGCCGAAAGCTGGCCCCACCGGACCGGCGCCGCATCGACTGACTTTCCGGTTTGCGATGCGTGATCGTGGCGGACCGGCGTGGTCATCCGGCTGGCGATCAGTATCGACATCCCGATGCCGATGAACACGAACCCGATCGTCCCGTGCGAACCGAAGATCGCGATCAAAGCTGTCGCGATCAATGGACCAATCGCCCAGCCGCTTGTGCCGGCCACCGTGTAGATCGAGAGCGCCGAATTGAGGCTGTGTTGATCGGCGGCGTGCGCGGCACCGGATGCGCCATATGGGTGAAACGCGGCCGAGCCGATGCCCAGCATCGCGGCGAGGATCAGCAGCTGCTGCTCGTTCCGGGCATAGCCAAAAAGCGAGACGAAGATCGAATCCCAGAGAATGATCGCGGGCACGAACCAGCGCAACCGGATCTTGTCCGCGATGATCCCGAAGAACGGCTGGAGGATCGAACCAGTCCCACTCTGCACTAACGCGATGAGTCCGATTTCCGCATTGCTGAGGCCGTATTTGGACTTCAGGATCGGCAGGAGCGCGGTCAGAACGCCCATGAAGAGGTCATTGGTGAAATGGCCCAACATGAAGCCGCTCAATGCGCGATTTCGGAGTACGGTCAGCATTGGAACCCAGCGGCAAAATGGCCGGTTGCCCAATTTGGCCCGGGTATACTCACATATATTTGTTGCCGACGGGAGAACCCCATGCTGGATACGTTAAGAAGAGAGGTCGCGGCACTCCGCGAGCGGGCTGATCTGCTCGGGGTGCGACTTTGACTTCGCCAATAACGAGCGCGAGCTCACCGACCTCGAACATCAAAGCGGAGTCGATGGATTCTGGAACGACACCGACAACGCCCAGCGCGTGATGCGCCGGATCGGCGAGCTTCGGTCCCGGATCGAGCAATGGCAAGATCTCGATCGGTCCCTTTCCGACCTCAGCGAATTGATCGAACTGGCCGACGACGAGAACCTCGAGTCCGATTTCCAGAGCGAGCTCGATCGATTGACTGCGCTGGCCGACGAAATGGAGCTAGCGGCGACCCTCTCCGGGCCGCATGATCAGTCCAACGCCATCCTCGTCGTCCATTCGGGCGAAGGCGGCATCGACGCGCAGGATTGGGCTGAGATGCTGCTGCGCATGTACGTCAAGTGGGCGGGCCACGCTGGATACAAGAGCGAGGTCCTCGACACGACCGAAGGTGAGGAAGCCGGCATCAAGAACGGCACGCTCGAGATCACTGGATCGAACGCGTACGGCTATGCGAAGGCCGAGGCGGGATCCCACCGCCTTGTGCGCCTTTCGCCATTCGACTCCGCGCATCGCCGCCACACCTCGTTCGCGCTGGTCGAAGTGCTGCCCGAGATCGAAAGCGATACCGAGATCGACCTGAACCCGGACGACGTTCGGGTCGATACCTACCGGGCGAGCGGCGCCGGCGGTCAGCACGTCAACAAGACGTCGTCGGCTGTGCGGTTGACACACGAACCGACCGGGATCGTCGTCACCTGCCAAAACGAGCGCAGCCAGATCCAGAACCGGGAGACCGCCTGGAAGATTCTCCGCGCGCGCTTGCTCGAGCGCAAAATGAACGCGGAGGCCGAAGAACGCTCCAAACTCAAGGGCGAGCACACGGCGGCCGGGTTCGGTAACCGCATTCGCTCGTACGTCCTTCACCCCTACACGATGGTCACGGATCACCGCACGGACGTCAGCGTGGGCGATACCCAGGCAGTCCTCAACGGCGAGATCGAGGTTTTCATAGATGCGTATCTCAAGAGCCAGATGGGTCAGGCTCAGCCTGATCCTGTTGGCTAGTGCCTTGCTCTGCCCGACTTGGGTCACGGTTGCTTCGGCACAATCGAACGACACGGTAGCCGTCGATTCGTCGACCGCGGAATCGAACTTCCCCAGTGACATGACCTTTGCGCTCTCAGCCTCAGCCCAGGGCAAAATTGCGCATGTCGACCTGGTCTATCAGCAGGCGAGCCTCGCCACGCTTGAGCTCTTGCCCGCCGATTTCAGCCAGGACGGTGATGGCCTGACCGCAACCGCCAAGGCCGACTTCGCGACTTACTACGTGCCGGTGGGGGTTGATCTCACCTACCATTGGGTCATCACCTTCGCGGACGAGACAGTCAAGGAAACCGACTCATCGGTCGTGACCTGGATCGACAACCGGTTCACATGGAACATGCGACAGGGCACGGGCGTTGAGGTCTATTCCTACGATCGCTCCGACAAGTTCATGGATTTCGTGATGGAGACGGCGAATAAGGCGGTCCAGGACATGATCGCTCTTTACAATCCGCCGAAGACGCTGCCGATCCGGATCTGGCTCTACGAATCAGGCAAGGACTTCGCCGGTACGCAGGCGGCCAACAGCCAGGAATGGGCGGCCGGCGCCGCATATCCAAGCCTTCAGGTCATCCTTGCCGTTATCCCGAATAACAGCAAATCCGAAGTCAATCGCGTGCTGCCGCACGAGATCAGCCACCAGATACTCTCCCAGGCAACCATCAATCCGTACAACGCGCCGGCAACCTGGATCGATGAGGGGCTGGCGGTTGTTGCCCAAATCGGCGGCAAGAGCCATTACGAAGACGATGTCCGGCAGGCGTATGACAATGGCGAATTGCTTTCTCTGCGCAGTCTCATCTCGTCGTTCCCCTATGATCCGTCGCAGGCCAGCCTGGCCTACGGCGAGAGTTATCTCGTGATGCAATTCATCCTCGATCAGTACGGCCCGAATTCGATTCAGGCGATCATTGCCGCATATCGCCAAGGCAATAGCCAGGACGACGTGATTCAGAAGGCGCTTGGCATGAGTTATGAGGAATTGGAGCAGGCCTGGTTGAACCAATTCGGCAACTCAGGCATCGACAGGCTCGCCGCATGAGAAAAGAGGATCGCCGCGCCTTCGTGCTCCATCCGGAAACGGCCGACATGATGCTTGGCCATGTGGAAC
>DASQCG010000334.1:0-4186 GCA_035634825.1 Thermomicrobiales bacterium
ATCTCCTGGGTGATCTCGGCCTGCCGAGCCTGGTTGGCGAGCCTCGTGTACGTCTTGATGAGCTCGTCGGCATTGTCGGCCGCCGACTTCATGGCCCGCCGGCGTGATGCGGATTCGGCCGCCGCCGCGTCCAGCAACGCGGTGTAGATGCGGGTGTTGATGTACTTGGGCAGCAGGGCGTTCATCAGCTCCTCCGCGTCTGGCTCGTAGTCGTAGGCCGGCAACGGCCCCTGATAGTCAGCCGCTTCGGTCTCTTGGACGACCAGAGGCGCGATGCGCAGCGCCACCGGGGTCTGGGTAAGCATGGATCGGAACTCGGTATAGACGATGTGCAACTCGTCGACACCCTGGACGCCCTCAGCGCCCGCGGTAGCCTCGACGTCGTCTGCCCCGGCGAGAAACGCCGTGACCAGCGTGTCCCCGACTTCTCGGGCATTGCTGAAAGCCGGCTGTTCGGAGAATCCGGTCCAGCTAGCGGCGATAGGTCGCCTGCGGAACGAGTAGTAGCTAACGCCCTTTCGGCCGATGACGTAGATGTCGACATCCTTGCCCTCGCTCCGAAGCAGTTCGACGAGCTCATTGGTGGTGCGCAGCACGTTGGCGTTGTAGCCGCCGGCCAGGCCCCGGTCAGAGGTCACGACAAGCACACCCGCCCGACGGGGGTTCTCCCGCTCCTCGAGCAGCGGGTGGTCGAGATTGGCTGTGCTGGCCAGTGCCGTAAGGGCGTTCGTCAACTCCCGGGCGTACGGCTTGGCTGCCTTCACCCGAGCCTGCGCCTTCGCGATCCGCGATGCGGCGATGAGTTCCATCGCCTTGGTGATCTTCTTGGTTGACTGCACCGCCCGGATCTGCCGGCGGTAGATGCGAAGTTGGGCGCCCATGACTCAGCTGCTCTGCGGCGGCGGCGCGGGGCGCACGCGGGTCACGGTGTGCTGGCCGACATCCTCGGCGCTCATAGCCTCGGTCTCTTCCTCGGCGGCGGCGATCTGCTCGGAGGTGCGGAACTCTTGCTTGACCTCAGCCACGGCCTTCTTCAGCTCTTCGACCGTGTCGTCGGGCAGCGTCCCGGTCTCCACGATCGTGTCGAAGATCTGCTTGGCGTTGTGCTGGATGTATTCGTGCAGGTCGCGCTCGAAGCGTCGAATGTCCGCTACCGGAATGTCGTCCAGGGCTCCGGTCGTGCCGGCCCAGATCGAGACGACCTCCCGCTCGATCGGGAACGGGTTGGACTGGGACTGCTTCAGCAGTTCGACCAGCCGGGCGCCGCGGTCCAGCTGCGCCTTCGATGCCTGATCCAGGTCGGAACCGAATGCCGCGAAGGCCTCCAGCTCGCGGTATTGGGCCAGGTCGACCCGCAGCCGCCCGGCTACTGACTTCATCGCCTTGGTCTGCGCGGCGCCGCCGACGCGGGACACCGAGATGCCCACGTTGATCGCCGGACGCACACCAGCGTTGAACAGGTCAGTCTCCAGGAAGCATTGCCCGTCGGTGATCGAGATGACGTTGGTGGGAATGTAGGCCGACACGTCATTGCCCTTGGTTTCGATGATCGGCAACCCCGTCATCGAGCCCGCGCCGAGCTCGTCGGACAGCTTTGCGCAGCGCTCGAGTAACCGCGAGTGCAGGTAGAACACGTCGCCGGGATAGGCCTCCCGGCCGGGCGGCCGGCGCAGCAGCAGCGATACGGTGCGGTACGCCTCAGCCTGCTTCGTCAGGTCGTCGAAAACGATCAGCACATGCTTCGCGTCGTACATCCAGTGCTGGCCGATAGCCGAGCCGGTGTATGGCGCGATGTACTTGAATCCCGCGGAATCCGACGCCGGAGCAGCAACGATTGTCGTGTACTCCAAGGCACCGGCGTCGTCGAGCGTGCCGCGCACGCCCGCAATGGTTGAGCCCTTCTGGCCGATCGCGACGTAGATGCAGCGGACCTGCTTCTTGGGATCACCCGACGCCCAGTTGTCTCGCTGGTTGATGATCGCGTCCAGGCAGACTGTCGTCTTGCCGGTCTGGCGGTCCCCGATGATCAGCTGCCGCTGGCCGCGGCCGATGGCGGTCATGGCGTCGATGGCCTTGATGCCGGTAAGCAGGGGCTCGCTCACGTCCTGCCGCTGCACCACTGACGGCGCCTGCAGTTCTAGAACCCGCCGCTCGGTCGAAGCGACCTCACCGAGACCATCGATCGGATCGCCGAGCGGGTTGATGACTCGGCCCATGAAACCATCGCCGACCGGTACGGACAGGATCTCGCCGGTTCGCTTTACCTGCTGACCTTCCTCGATCTTGGACGCGTCACCGAGGACGACGACACCGATCTCCCGCGCGTCCAAGTTCAGGGCGACGCCGAGCGTGCCGTCGGGGAAGCGCAGCAGCTCGTTCGTCATGGCGCTTGGCAGACCCTCGACGATCGCGATCCCGTCGTAGGTCTCCGAGACAACGCCAACTTCTTCCCGCGACGCCTCGGGCGTATACGTTGAAACGTACCCTTCGATGGCGCTGCGGATCTCGTCGGCGGAAATCGTCAGCTCGGTCATCAGCTCATCCTGTCTCGTGCGTCGAAATCATGGTCCTCTAGGTCGCCGCCAAGCGGTCAGCTAGCCAACGCGTTGCGCGCGAGAGCCAGGCGAGTCGAGACGGTGCCATCGATCACTTCGTCCCCGATGCGGATCATCAAGCCGCCGCGGACGGCCGGCTCGACCGCGGTCCGGACCGAGATGCGGCGCCGGAAATACTCGCTGAGCACGGCACTGAGCCGGCTTTCCTGAGCATCGGTCAACGGGACGGCCGAGGTAACGCGGGCAATCGATCGGTCTTGCCGGGCGGCAGCCTCCTCCAGCAGCCGGCCAATTGCCGCGGCGATGCCGCGCCGACGGCCGCTGCGGATCGCGTGTTCCAGCAGCAGCATCGCGGTCGGGGTGACCTTGGTGGATACCAGGGTGCGCAGCAGTTCGACGCGTCGGTCGGTCGGTTGGGCCGCCGAATCCAGGAGCGTGGTCAGCTGGGGCTCGGCCTCGAGAATCCGCTCGAAGCGGAACAGCTCGTCCTCGATCTCTCCGAGCGACCCGGCTGCCTCGGCGTCATAGAGCAGGATGTCATCAGCAATCTGCTCGATCGAGTCGACTAGGTCCCAGGGTGACGACCAACGCTCCCGTACCGTGGTCTGGACGACGCCCATCGCACTTGAGCCGATCTTGTTCTGCAGAAGGGTTGTCGCCAGGTTCGCGCGGTCCTCGGGCGGAGTCGACGGGTCGGCAAGGGCGCGGCGCAACCGAGGCTGGGCGGTGAGCAGCCCCCCGACGGCAGCGAGCTGCTCGGACAGCGCGCTGCGATCGGTAGCGGACAGATCCGAGATGGCGCGCTCTACGTCGGCCCGCAATGTGGCGAGCGACGCGCGGCTGACTCCGCGGATCATCTCGCCTGCTCCGCTGCGTCCTGCCGCTCGAGGTCGGCGATGAACGAGTCGACCGTGGCGCTCACCCGGGCGTCATCAGCAAGTTGTTCACCGACGATCTTCTCGGACAGCTCCACGGCGAGCGTGCCGATCTCCTGCCGCAACTCGCGAACAACCTGGCCGCGCTGAGTCTGCAATTGCTCTTCGCCGCGAGCGACGATCCGATCTGACTCCTGCTGCGCCTGAGCGCGCAGTTCCTCGACGATCCGCTGCGCTTCCGCGCGGCCGTTCTCGCGAATCTGGGCTGCCTCACCGCGGGCGTCGGCGAGTTGGTGCTGGTACTCCGCCAGCGCCTGAGCCGCCTCGGCCTGTGCGGCCTCGGCCCGGGCGATGCCCCCTTCGATGGCGTCCTTCCGCGCGGCGAAGTTCGCCTCGAAACGAGGGACGACGTACTTCCAGACGAGGTAGTAGAGGATGCCGAAGATGATCAGCACGAGGATGATCTCGGAGAGATGGGGAACCAGGGGGTTCGGCTCCCCTCCGGCTGCCAGGATGTTGTGAGTCATGACGGACCTCTGGCCTCAGTCGGGAACTTGGGGCTATGGCTTGAGAACGAAAGCGAGCGCGATACCGATGATGGCGAGTGCCTCGGCCAGGGCGAAGCCGAGGATGGCGATCGGCTGCAACCTGCTCTGCATCTCGGGTTGGCGCGCGGTGCCACTGATGTACGCCGCGAAGATCAGGCCGATGCCGATACCCGGGCCGATGGCCGCGAGACCGTAGCCGACCATGTTC
>DASQCG010000335.1:0-19916 GCA_035634825.1 Thermomicrobiales bacterium
GGTCCGCTGGCCACGATCACGTCGAAGGCAAGCCCGTCACCGTTCTCGATTAAGCGGGCGGAAATTCTCCGGGCGACACTTGCCTCGGTCTGGCCTGGGGTCAGCGCTGAGCAGATTTCAGCGAAAACCTGATCAGTCACAAGCGCCGCACGCTCCAGCGACGCGATTTCGTTTTCGTCCTTAGAAGCGCGCCATTGCTCACGCAATCCCGTCACGAACTCGATCGTGGTATTCGTCACACCGGCTTCAATATCGCGGGCGATTGGATAGGGGAGGGCATCGGCCTCGATCGCAATCGAGTTGAACGCGCGCTCATTCAGGTACGACGTGAAGCTGAACACGAATTGCCCTTTATGAGCAATGACGCGCGTGGTAGCAGCCACTTCTCCACGCGCCCAATCAGCATGGATCGCCGCCACGAGTAGTTCGACATACGCCGGCGTGATCACGGCGACGTCTGGAGAGAATGCAACACCCGGCGCGGAAGTGAACCCGGTAGCCCAGCGACGATTCGCTGGGCTGGTCAGAATCAACGCGTCCGCGCCAATCGATTCGAGTGTTGCGCGAACCTGCTCAATACGCTGCGTCGTCATGCCAGCACATTTTCGATTACATAGCGCAGCGCAAGTACATAGCCAGCGGAGCCGAATCCGGCGATCTGACCGATCGCGATTGGCGCGATGTAGGAGTGGTGCCGGAATGGCTCCCGGGCGTGGATATTTGACATATGCACCTCAACCACCGGCTTGCCAATACCGGCAAGCGCGTCCCGCAATGCCACGCTCGTGTGAGTCAGGCCACCTGGATTGATGATGACGGCGTCGATTTCGTCCATCGACTGCTGAATCGCATCGATTAGCGCGCCCTCATGATTCGACTGAAGAAAGGAGAGGTCGACTCCCGGCGCCAGGGATGCGGCCAAATCCCGCATTGCGGTTTCGATCTCGCCGAGCGTGATTCGACCATAGATCTCGGGCTGGCGCGTACCCAGCATGTTCAGATTCGGACCGTTGAGGACCAGGACCCGCTTTTCCATTCACCCCATTCCCGGCACTGCGGTGGCTATCCGACCGGCGCTCCAGAATTCGACAGCGCTGAGACATACGCGGTGATCGGGTAGGTGCGTTCGTCGCCCTCCGGCCGAATCCGTCCTTCGAAGACGTAGACCGGCTGGAGATACTGGCGCCCGCCCGGAGGTCCCGCAGTCGCATACGCGATCGAGATTGAGTTGAATGTTACCCGGCCCTTGACTTCCGTCCCGGGGTCGATCCCGGCCTCGCTCAAATCAGGCGCCAGGTAAGCCTGTCCGGTCGAGACGAGTTGCCAGGCTTGGTCGGTAGACATCAGCTGATAGACATCGGAGCGGACGATGTTGGCCCATCGGATCTGTGCCTCGATGACCGAGGTATCGGGCGCCATGGTCAGCGTAATGCTGGGATACCCGGAAAGCACATTCTCCGGTTCTGCCGGTACGTAGTTGACCACCAGCCGATTCGAATCCGGCATGCGCTGGACGACTGTGCCCTTGCCGATGTCCGGCGGGAGGAGCGACGCGTGGCGGAGCCAGTCGCGTCCTGCGGCGACCGCCTTCTCATCCGATGGCAGGTCGCCCGCCGGCACCTGCGCCGACGAGAAGTAGTTGATCATGTCGATCGTGACGAAGAGATCGCCGTTACCAGTCGCCGTAAACGACCCGTCGCCACGATCCTCTACCTTGCCTTCGATGCCGAGGTTGTCGGCGATCTTCTGAACGCTATCAACTGTCGGCTCTTTGCGCAGCAGCTCATAAACCGCTGCCTCACGCGGCACCTTGTCGAGCTCCGCGCTCAGGGCATACCGCAGGTCGAACGTGTATCCCTCGACATTTGCCGACGGGAAGTCGGGCGGCGGCAGCTCCGGCGAGAGCTCGCTGTTGCTGCCCTTGTTGTCTGTTCCATCCGGAGTCGGGGTGACGGGAACTGTCGTGCCATAGGTGGGTGAGGGGCCGGCGAGCTGAAACGCGATCAGCGCGATCAGCGCTACCCAAACAACCGGCAAGATTCGGACCAACTTCACGGACTACACTGCTCCTGACATAGGTCGACCCGCGGCGGCAATCGGATCGACTTCCATCATGCGGCGCAGCTCCACTATCTGATCGCGGAGGAGCGCGGCCTTCTCGAATTCGAGATCGCGCGCCGCGATCTTCATCTGACTTTCGAGATCCTTGACAATCCGCAAGACCTCGTCCTTCGGCAGCTCGGCGATAACTCCGGCCTTCGACGCGGCGCCCGAATCGTACGATGCCGATTCCTCAGCGGCGGCTTTGACCCGATCGGTGAGGTCTTTGATCTCCTTGACGATGCCGCGCGGCTGAATCCCGTGGGCCTCGTTGTGCTCGGTCTGCAGAGCGCGCCGGCGATACGTCTCGTCGATGGCAGCACGCATCGATCGGGTCACATTGTCGGCGTACATGATCACCTGACCGTCAACATGGCGCGCGGCGCGACCAACCGTCTGGATCAGCGAGCCTTCGGAGCGAAGGAAACCCTCCTTGTCGGCATCCAGAACCGCCACCAGCGACACCTCGGGCAGGTCCAGACCCTCCCGCAGGAGGTTGATGCCAACCACCACGTCATAGACACCGAGGCGGAGATCACGGAGGATCTCGACACGTTGGAAGGTGTCGATTTCGCTATGCAGGTAGTGGGTGCGGACCCCCATCTCCTTGAGGTAATCGGCAAGGTCCTCCGCCATGCGCTTGGTCAACGTCGTGATAAGCACGCGCTCACCCTTCGCGACCCGCGTGTTGATCTCGCCGAGGAGATCATCGATCTGACCCTTGGTTGGCCGGACCGAGATCGCCGGATCGACGAGACCGGTCGGGCGGATCACCTGCTCGACGACGCGCTGGCTATGCTCCATCTCGTATGGACCAGGCGTCGCACTCACATAGACGACCTGCTTGACCATCTGCTCAAACTCGTCGAATCGCAGGGGCCGGTTATCCAGCGCCGACGGCAACCGGAAGCCGAAATCGATCAGCACTTCCTTGCGGGAGCGGTCGCCGGCGTACATGCCCCGGACTTGAGGGATCGAGATGTGCGACTCGTCGATGAAGCAGAGGAAGTCGTCCGGGAAGTAGTCCATCAGCGTCGACGGCTGCTCGCCGGGTCGCCGCCGGGAGAGGTGCATCGAGTAGTTCTCGACACCGGCACAGTACCCGGTCTCGGTCAGCATCTCGACATCGTAGAGCGTTCGCTGCTTGAGCCGAGCAGCCTCGAGGATCTTGCCGGCTGACTCGAGACGCTCGACCTGCTGATCGAGCTCATCGCGGATGTCATGAATCGCCAGTGCCAGTTTCTCGGAGTTGGTGACGAAGTGCTTGGCAGGGTAGATATCGATCTCGAGCCGCTCGACCAGCAACTCACCGGTAAGCGGGTCGACCTCGACTATGCGCTCGACCTCGTCGCCGAAGAACTCGACCCGAATGGCGACCTCTTCGTAGGCCGGGTAGATCTCCAGCGTGTCGCCACGGGCCCGGAACGTGCCCCGGATCAGCGTCATGTCGTTGCGGTCGTACTGGATATCGATCAGATGGCGCATGACCTTGTCGCGGCGGAGGCTCGCGCCGCGCCGGATCTGGACGACGGTGTTCTGGTACTCCTCGGGCGAGCCAAGACCGTAGATGCAGGACACCGACGCGACGATCAGCGTGTCCCGTCGGGTCAGCAGCGATCGCGTGGCCGCGTGCCGCAGCTTGTCGATCTCGTCGTTGATGTCGGCGGTCTTCTCGATATAGGTATCCGAGCGAGGGACATACGCCTCCGGCTGGTAGTAGTCGTAATAGGAGACGAAATATTCGACCGCGTTGCGCGGGAAGAATTCCTTGAACTCGGAGTAGAGCTGCGCGGCCAGGGTCTTGTTGTGGGCAAGCACCAGGGTCGGTCGATTGACCTCCTGGACGATGTTCGCCATCGTGAAGGTCTTGCCGGAGCCGGTCACGCCAAGCAGCGTCTGATGGTGTTCGTCGGCACGGAGCCCCTCAACGAGGCTCGCAATCGCCTTGGGCTGGTCGCCGGTCGGTTGGATATCGGCGACGATCTGAAAATCGGGCATCTGCCTGTCCTGACTCACGGCATGGCGTGCCGTGTTGCAAGCGACGAGTATAGCCGGGCCGGGCGGTTGGCCCGGGTCTAGAGCAATCGATAGAGGTCGAGCGCGGTCCCGCCTGGACCGAGCAACTCGACCACCCGCCGCAGCGAATCGCGGTGACCGGCGATGAACAGATTGTTCTGGGCGGTCAGCGCGTCCTGCCATTCGACCGTCTCGAAATCGGGGCCGGCCTTGGCCGCGGTGGCGTGGACCATGGCCGCGAGAACTGGCGCGATCACGATCATGTCGCGCTGATGATCGAAGAACTGGTGTGTGCGGTCGAGCGCGAAGAGTTCCGTGACCTGGAGACCGCAGCCCCGGACGACGGCGCGCTTGGCTCCTTCGATGGTCGCCTCGCCGAGATCCAGGCGGGCGCTGAACGGCTGCCAGATCGATCCGATCGGCTGTTGCGCCCTGCGTTTTCCGAGCAAGGTCTCGATTTGACCATTGCGCCAGCGGACGACGAAGACCTCAACCACATCAGATCTCAGTTGAGGCATCGAATTCGGCTCCTTCGGCGCGAGCAGATCGTCAATTATACCAGAACGGGCGTGCTAATTGGGCGCGCGCATCGCTTCCAATCATACCGCCGGCAGGGGACCGATCCTGTCCGCATTCTGGACGCCCAACGCGGGGACAGTTCTGCGGGAGGAGATCGATCAGATTGCTCGGTACTCGGAGCGGAGAATGGGAAGGGTTTCGCGGGCAATGCGCTCGAACATCGGGACCTGATGCGGGTCGCCCGGATAATAGAGCCCAATATCGCTGATCCCGAGCGCAACGATCTGCGTGACGCTTTCAACAAATTGCTCACGAGACTCGTAGATGCCAATGGAGCCACCGCGATGGCGAGCCTGGGAATCGAACATGAGGTACGAACGCCGCAACGAGGCAGGTGAGCGCCCGATTTCGGAGCCAATAGCGTCCATGGCAAGGCATCGCGCCCGAGTTTCAGCGAGTTGATCCTCGAACGTTTCGAGGAAAGACATGCTGTTCCAGGTGTCGGCAAACCGGGCGGCATGCCGCATCATCTTCGGCCCGAGCGCGGCTGCCGTAATCGGAGGTCGTGGAGACTGTACCGGCCGGGGGTTCATGACCGCGCCTTCTGCCTGGTAGAAGCGGCCTGCGAACGTTGTGACTTCCTGAGACAGAAGCAGTCCAACAAGCTCGATGTATTCGCCGAAGCGATCAGCGCGCTCTCGCGGATCCCAATTCGGGATCCCGGTCATCCCGTACGAAGGATCGATCGTGATTCCCGTGCCCAGGCCAATTTCAATGCGCCCGTTCGAGATGTGATCAAGCGTCAGAGCCTGCCGGGCCAGCATGGCAGGATTCCGGAGCGGAATCTGCGTCACCGCCGTGCTGATACGGATCGTGCTGGTCGCCTCGGCCAATGCCGGTAAGAGTGACCAGGATTCGAACCAGGGGTCTGCGGGTCGAGTCCAGTTCACAAAGTGATCTGGCAATGCCGCCACTTCGAACCCAAGCTCCTCAAGCCGCAGGACGCGCGCCTTCAGCTCAACCCAAGCCACATTTGGCAAGACCAGCACATGGAACCGCAATGGGAATGCCATGTGAGGATGGTAGCACCCGCGACTCGGAAAACCCGGGGTCCACCTCCCGGGAGTCCGGAAACCCAGAGAAACTGATTGAATTTGGTACTTGACATATTTTACCGCGACGTATGACTGCGTAGGGCGGGGGAGTTTCGAGGATCCGGTGCCGGGGCGCCCGGCCTGGAGATCGAGGTCAGTCGTGGTCGTCGGAGCTGGCGCACAGTCGACCGTAATACCTCGTCGGCGATCATTTGCCATCGTTTCGTTGACCAATTCGCGCGAACACGGTCCGATCCGCGTTCAGGCAACTGACCCGAGGTCGCACGCTCGATCTCAGGTGCGTTCGCCGAAAAATCCGGAGACTTCGAACTCGCGACTCAGCATTGCGATGAGAAACCCGCGCTCGATCGGAAATGAAACGGTGAGCGACCGAGCATCATGCGCAAGCGCGGCACAGCCGGGGGAGTCCCATCCGGCCGAATCCGGACCGGGCCCCAAAATGCGGTTTGCGGATAACATAGATTGCCCGCAATGATGTGGATGTGGTCCGGGACGCGACATAAGCGGCGAGAGAGTCGACATAAGGGGTGGTTCTAGGCCTCGCTATACTTCTCCGGAGTGGTTCGTTGACGCGTGGATCGATCGGGGCGCTTTCTCCAGATGACACATGAGGTCAGGTGCCGCGCGCCTCGCTTGATTCCGATCGCCGCCTTCGTAACCGGCTTCGCCAGCATCGCGACGGAGATCAGCGCGAGTCGATTGATCGCGCCGTATTTCGGCAGCTCCACATTCATCTGGGCCAACCTGATCGGCGTCACGCTGCTCTTCCTGGCCCTCGGTTACTGGCTCGGCGGCCGCTTCATCGATGCCCGGCCTGATGCCCGCTGGCTTTATGGCTTGATTGCCCTGGCCGCCGTCAGCCTCGCGCTGGTGATCCCGATCAGTCGACCGATTCTGAGAGCCTCACTCGATGCCTTCGACGACCGCAATGCCGGCGCATTCCTCGGGTCGCTGGCCGCGACGCTGCTCCTGTTCGCGCCGTCGCTGCTCGCCCTGGGCATGGTCGCGCCGGCGGCCATCCGCCTCCGGATGAGCTCTGTCGAGGACGCCGGCAAGGCTGCAGGCTCGCTCTACGCGATCTCGACCGCTGGCTCGATCCTCGGTAGCTTCGTTCCAGTGATCTTTCTCTTGCCGGAGATAGGTACCCGCGCGACATTCGCCACGATTGCCGCCGTCATGCTCATAATGTCCGTCGTGGGTCTGATTGCAGAGGGGAAATCGGCAGTCGCGTTTGCTGCCGCGGGAGTCTTTGCTCTGGCACTCGGCGCCCTCGTTATCGGATCCCAGGGCAACCTCAAGCCACCTTACCGGGGCCAATTGATCGCCGAACTTGAATCCGACAACAACTACATCCAAGTCCTGCAGGACGGCGACGAAACGCTCCTCGCCCTGAATGACGGGCATGCGGTTCATTCGATCTACAACCCCAAACGCCTTGAAACTGGCGGTCCGTGGGATTACTTCGCCCTTGGCCCGATCCTGACCGGCGACACTTCGCCGAACCGGGCGCTGATTGTGGGCCTCGCTGGGGGAACGGCAGCACGGCAGCTTCACGCGGCGTATCCCGGCATCACCGTCGACGGAATCGAGATCGACCACACGATCGTCGACGTGGGGCGGAAATACTTTGGACTCACGAGCGATGTCGCCAATGTAACGGTGGCCGACGGCCGGTATGCCCTTGAGACGTCCGACACAAAATACGACCTCGTCTGTCTCGACGCGTACCGGCAACCATACGTCCCGTTTCACCTGGCGACGGTCGAATACTTCAAGCTGGTGTCGCAGCACCTCAACCCGGGCGGCGTTGTCGTAGTCAATGCTGGCCGAACCGACACCGACTTCCGCCTGGTCGACGCGCTCTCGGCCACGATCTCGAAGGCTTTCCCGACTGTCCTGGTGGTCGATGTCGACCGTTATGACAACAGCATGATCTTCGCGACGAACGAGGCGGTGTCGATCGACCAGTTCGCGCAACGCCTCCGGGAGACCGCGGGAATCCCTTTGGTCGAGACGGTTGCCGGTTGGGCGCTCGATCATGGCAACATTCGCATTGCATCCGCAGACGGCACGGTCTTCACGGATGACAAGGCGCCGGTCGAGTGGATCATCGACCAAATCATCATCGACGAGGCGGTTCGGGAGGAAAAGTGACCGTATCTACATTGGCAACCATGGCGGCGACGGATCTCGCACTGCATATTGAGCGCTCGCGACTGATTTCAGCGATCCCGTGGGTCCGGCATGGCGTCACCATGCGTGTTCCCGGTCTGGGCCGGGCCGACGGTAACGTCGGATACACCGCGCCGCGCGACGAAGCCGATGCCTGGGAGATGCGGCAACGGTGGGCGCTTGCTATGGGTATCGACCCATCCGATCTCGTCCGCGTTCGGCAGGTGCATGGGAACGCGGTCCGCATCGCGACAGATGCCGACACCGAGCGAGGGACGCACCCGGACGCTGGAGAGGCGCCCGTCGCCGACGCGATGATCACCGCCGACGCCAATGTCGCCCTGATGACACTCCACGCCGATTGCTTGGCTTTGCTATTGGTCGACCCCGTGCGGCGGGTCGTTGGCGCAGTGCACGCCGGTTGGCGGTCGACTGTGCAGGATATTGCCGGTGCGACGGTCCGGGCGATGCAATCATCGTACGGAAGTCGCCCGGAAGAGCTGATCGCATACGTCGGCCCGTCTATCGGTGTCGAGCGATATGAGGTCGGCGACGACGTCATCGATGCCTGGCGAGCAATTCCCGGCTCCACCGAGGCCGCCATCTCCAAATTCGACGGCGGATGGAGATTCGATCTCAAGGTCGCGAATGCGTCGCAGCTTCGCGCGTGCGGGGTCATGAACCGCAACACCGAGATTTCGCACGTCTGCACGGCGACGCAGACAGACTTCTGGTTCTCGCACCGGGCGCAGGGTCCGCTCACCGGCCGATTCGCGGCCGTGATCGCAATCACCGGGTCGCCGGCATGAGTCAGATCACGATCGCGTCGTTGCAGGGCCGGATCGAGGCCGTTCGTGAATCGGTCGAATTCGCGGCAGACCACGTGGGCCGCAGTGCGTCCGATGTCACGATCGTCGCGGTCTCCAAGACCGTCGACCGGGAGACAATGCAGGCCGCCTACGATCTCGGCCTGCGCCACTTCGGCGAGAACCGGGTCCAGGATGCCCGCCGCAAACTGGCCGAGCCGATGCCCGTCGACTGCACGATGCATTTGATCGGACAGCTTCAGACCAACAAAGCCAACCATGCCGTCGATCTGTTCCAGGTTATCGAATCAGTGGATCGGCCGTCATTGGCCGAAGAGCTCGAGAAGCAGGCGGCCAGGCGAGGTATTCGACTGCCGGTGCTGGTGCAGGTCAACGTCGCCGGCGAGGAGCAAAAAGCCGGCTGCGCGCCGGAAGACGTCGATCCCCTCGTCAACCAGATCATCTGGTCGGAGCACCTGGACCTCCGGGGCCTGATGACTATTGCTCCGTTGGTCGACGACGCCGAGGATGTCAGACCGGTCTTCCGGCGGCTGCGCAAGATCCGCGATCGATTGCAATCTGACTCTGGGCTCGAGTTGCCGGTTCTTTCGATGGGCATGACCAACGACTTCCCGGTCGCAATTGAGGAAGGCGCCACCCATGTTCGAATCGGCCGGGCGATCTTCGGCTGAAGGGGGCGACCATTGGATCCTGAGCGCTGGAAATCAGTCGATGCGTGGTTTGCCGACCGCCTGGTGAATTCGGACGAAGGACTCGACCACGCGCTGGCCGAGAGCGACCGCGCCGGGTTACGGCAGATCAGCGTCTCCCACAACCAGGGCAAGCTCCTTTACCTCTTGACGCGCATGATCGGCGCCAGGCGAATTCTCGAGATCGGGACGCTGGGGGGATACAGCGGGATCTGGTTCGCACGCGCACTTCCTGCGGATGGTCGCCTGATCACGCTCGAGATTGACGCGAAAACTGCCCAGGTTGCGCGATCGAACTTCGCGCATGCGGGGGTCGATCAGTTGGTCACTATCCGGGTCGGGGCCGCGCTGGACTCCTTGCGAGAAATCAGCGAAGAGCACCCGGAGCCGTTCGACATTGTCTTCATCGATGCGGACAAGGAAAACAACCCGGCGTATTTCGAATGGGCGCTTCGTCTCACCCGTCCGGGCAGCGTCATCATTGTCGATAACGTTGCCCGCCAGGGCCGCGTGATCGATGTGAGCGACACGAGTTCGGACATCGAAGGTGTCCGGCGCGTGGTCGAGATGATCGCCAGCGAATCGCGAGTGACGGCCACCGCCATCCAGACCGTCGGCGAAAAGGGCTACGACGGATTCCTGATCGCGCTCGTCACGAGCTGATCGGCACTACGGAACGGGCGTGGCGACGCTCGGCTGATTCGCCGTCGGCGTCGCCTGCCCGGTCAGCGTCTCCATCTGCGTGAGAATCGATTCGAGATCAGCCTGAGCTTGCCCGTAGGCCGCCCAATCGCCGCGTGCCAATGCATCCTGGCTCCGCCGGTAGGCATCGTTCGCCTGTTGGACAAGGGATTGCATGTCGCCGGACGAGGCTTGCTCCCCTCCCCCGCCTTCGGTGCCCGAGACGACGGCAGTCTCCTGTCCGCCCAGTGCGCCCGCCAAGGCCTTGTCAAGAGTGTCGGCCATGAAGACGTTCTGCTCGGTCGCTACGATCACGCGCCGCAACTCGGGAATGCTCGAGCCGCTGGTCGACCTCAGGTAAAGCGGCTGCACATAGAGCACCGTCTGCTTGACCGGTATGATCAAAAGCGCGCCCTGCAGCACCTGCGAGCCGGATTGGTTCCAGAGGCTGATCTGTTGCGAGATGGCAGGGTCCTGGTCGATCCGTGCCTCCACCTGGGCCGGACCGAACACGTTCGTCTGGCGTGGGAACCGGTAGACCGAAAGCGTCAGGCGGCCGTCGGGTCCGGATCGACCGGCCATCCAGGCGGTCATGTTCTTGCGCACCGAGTTTCCGCCCGGCACAAACGGGCGCACCAGCGTGAACTTCGCACTCGTCTCGCCTGGCAGCGGCACGGTCACGTAATACGCCGGCATCTCATCGCGCTCTGACTTGTTCTCGAGCAGATCCTCGGAGGCGAGACTACCCGGGATCGTCCAGCGGTCCTCGCCGTTGTAGTACTCGTCCGGATTGTTGACGTGGATCGCGCCGTAGATACGCGACTGCACGTCGTAGATCGGCTCTGGATAGCGGAAGTGCGCGGCGACAGATGCCGGCGCGGCAGAGATCGGCTCGAACAACGACGGGAACATGCGCTCGTAGGCATCGGCGATCGGATCCAGTTCCGCAGTGCGGTAGAAGGTGGTCGCGCCGGTGCGGGCATCGATCGTGACCTTGACGCTCGCGCGGATGTAATTGATGCCGTCCTGCGGCGTCGACATCGGGAACTTCGACGACGTTGTGAAGGCATCAACCACCCAGACCAGCCGGCCATCGGCGATCACCAGGTAGGGATCCGGATCCAGGGACAGGAACGGCGCGATCAACTTGATGCGGTCCTCGATGTTCCGGTTGAGCAGAAGCGTCGAACTGTCCTGGATGTTGCTGGAGATGAAGACATTGCGGTCCTTGAGGGCCAGGGCGCTGATGAACCGCGTTACGGTGTCATCGAGGCGAATACCGCCGACGATCTCATCCTGCGTAAGCGATGTGGTCTGATCGACCTCCGGTAGGGCCGAAAACTCCTGCACCTTGGTGCCGACGATGACCCAGCCCAAACCTGCCTCGCCGTAATAGATCTCCGGATACGTAATCGTGAATGGTCCGCTGCCGTTCGGCGGTATCTGGCTGACCGTAAAAACTGGCAAGCCGCTCTGGGTCGCCTCGTCGACCGGACTGACCACGGCGCCGTAGCCATGTGTGTAGACGAGCCGGCGATTGGTCCATGTCAACGCGTTCGACGGCAGCCCGTCCTGGTTGAGCTCCCTCGCCGAGACCAGCACCGGTTGCTCGACTCCATTGACCACGTATCGGTCGATGTCGACGTCCAGGTACTGGTAATACGGCGCGTACGACGTCAGTTCCTGGTAGGTCGTCCGCGCGACCCGGTAGTCCCAGAGTCGCACATTCGAGAGCAGCTCGGGGTTCTCCGCAATGTCCTGCGAGGTGATCGTGCCGGTGCCAGCCAACTCCCCTTCCTGGACATCGCCCAGGCCGTAGGCGTAGCTCGTCATCGCGAGGTTGTTGGCGATGTAAGAGCGTTCCTTGTTGAGTTCGTCCGGTTCTACGATCGCCTGCTTGACGACGAGGGGGAGGAGCCCTTGCACGCCGATCGAGAGGAAGACGACGACAATCGCGGCCAGGAATGCCTCGCGACGCTTCGGCACGCGGCGGCTGCCGATGCAGGCAGCTCCGGCCACGATAAGCGCGACGATCGCCACCCAGTTCGCGATCCTGATCGCGTGGTCGTCGGTGTAGCTGACGCCGTAAGCAGCGCCGCGCGTGGAATAGACCAGGTGATAGTTGTCCAGGTAGAACCAGATCGCGCCCAGCAAGAGAAGCACGCCGATGAGCGCGAGCAGGTGGCGGAATGCCGTCACCGGGAGCTTGCCCACATTGCGCAGGTTCAATCCCAATCGGATCAGGTAGATGAAGGCAGTCAGGATGAACGCGATGACCGTCGCAATCGCGGCAACTTTCCAGATTAGGTCCAGCGCGGGCAGGGCGAACAGGTAGAAGGTGACGTCCCGGTTGTAGATCGGGTCCTTGATACCCATCGAGCGCCCGTTCCACCAGAGCGCGAAGGTCTCCCACTTGCTCGCCGTCCACCAGGCGAGCACCAGTCCGGTCACGACCGATGCCGCCACCGCGATCCAGAAGAGCAGCCGGTTGGCGAACCGCACGAATGTCGACCGGGACGCCTCCTGGCGGGTCCGCCGAAAGGCCAGCGAAGCTGAGCCACCGACGATGCCGAAGCCGATCAACGCGACGACCAGGAATGCCGCGACCTGGAGCAATGCTCGCCTCAGGAGGACGCTGCGGTACCCCATGCTGTTGAACCACCACCAGTTCATCCAGAATTGAGCGGAGATAAAGACAGCGACGATCACTGCAAAGATCACGACGGCCGCGATGATACGCCGCTTGTTTGCTGGAGAAATCGTTATTTTCGGGATGACTGGCGTGCGTGGTCGACGAGGGGTTCCGGTTGGTTTAGCGGCAACCCGGCGAAACTGCTGAAACATGGATCCTGTGTGAACTCCTGGTAAACCCGCATCGCGTTGCCGCAAAGCGTACTATTCAAACAATGAACTCGACCGACCCGACCACTCAACCCACCTCCCCGATCCGCATCCGCAGCCTCGCCAGTGGCAGCTCCGGCAACGCCTACCTTCTCGAGTCTGGGGATGACCTCATCCTTGTCGATTGCGGCATCGGCATCCGGCAAATCCAGTCCGCGCTGCAATCGTGGGGAAAGTCGATTCGTGATCTCACCGGCCTGGTCATCTCGCATGAGCATTCGGACCATGTGCGTGCTCTAGCCGCGTTCTTGCGGCAGCGCACACAGATATACAGCACCCGCGGCACGGCTGATGCTCTCGGTCTGAGCAGCGATCGGTTTTCCCAGCTGAGGTACGAGGAACAGTTCGAGATCGGCTGCATGTCGGTCACGCCGATAGCGACCTCGCACGATGCGGCCGAGCCATGTGGGCTGCTAATCGAGACAGCCGAGCGCACCATCGGGCTGATCACTGACCTCGGGACCGTGACCGACGATATCGGAACCTACGCCAGCCGGTGCGAGCTCCTCATCCTCGAATCGAACCACGATCGCGAAATGCTGAGGATGGGTCCGTATCCGGCCCATCTGAAGCGCCGCGTGGCGGGGAATCTCGGGCATCTTTCCAACGATCAGGCGGGCGGTTTTCTGACCGAAATCGCGACCGCAACCTCCGGGCCGAGCGAGATTTGGCTCGCCCATCTCTCCGCGACCAACAACACCCCGGCCGTCGCCAAAACCACGATCCAGGATCGCTTCCGCAAGTCAGGCGTCTCCCCGGTCGTGGCCGTGCTACCGCGCAGCGTGCCTGGCCCGGTCTGGGACGGCGCAAATGCACGGGCGAAGCAACTGAGCTTGATTTCCGATTTCTGATTCCGACCGCACGCCTCAGGAGCAACTTCCCTGGACACAATTCTGACGATTCACGATCGCCTCGCAATCACCGTGCTGCTCTTCATGGCCGCCGTGGGAATCTGGGGCCTGTTCACCTTCATGCGTGGCGGCGTAATGGAGGGGAGCATCAGCGGGAGCCTGGTTATCGGGCAGGTGCTGATCGGAATCCAGGGGTTGTTGGGCCTGATCCTGTTCGCGGATGGATTTCGCCCGGCGACCTCGATCCACATCCTCTATGGAGTCGCCGCCTTCGTGACCATGCCGTTTGTCTGGTCCTATGTGCGGGAGCGCCATCCCAGGCAGGGGCTCTTCTTCTACAGCCTCGCCGCCTTGTTCATTGCCGGACTTGCCATCCGCGGAATCACGACCGGCGGCGGGTGACTTGCGTCTCACCCGAGAGTCCTGATCGAGAATGCGTAAGTTCGCACAATTATTGACACACTTGATACCCGCGCGTACAATCTGACCGTACAAGGACTACGTACGCCCCCGCCCGTGGATTTAGGCTGCAAAAGGAGCCGTCGTGGATACGCAAGCGCGGGACTACCAGGAAGTCATCGATCAGGCCCTGGGATTGGTCTACAGTCATCACAACCGACTCATCACGCGGCTTGCGCCGTCGACCTTCCTCCCCCTCGACATCGAGGATCTGCGGGAAGGGCCGCTCGGGCGCGACCTCCAGCGGTTGGCCAACCTTGCACGAGGTCAGACCCGGGAGGAGAAGGAACTCGTCCTGCGGGCTATTGAGGACGTGCTGCAGTTGCTCTTCTGGCCCGCCGCAGCCGACGAGTACACGGTCCCGCGTTCATTCTGGGACACCGATCTGGGCCGCATGATGGCACTGGCGAAGTTCCGCGCCTACGAGCCGCATGAGCTCGTCAGCATCGGCGTGGCCGCTGAGACGCTGCAAGTCACCCGACCCACGATCTATCGCTGGATGGATGATCGCCGCTTGAACTATGTCAAGGACGAGATCAGTGGCCGCACCTTCATCGTACGCCGGGATCTCGACAACTGGAACACCGTCGGCTCCGACCTCGATGCCCAGGCAACCTCGGTCTTTTAGCTGCGTTCGTTTATGAGAGACGGCCGGGGATGCGATTCCCGGCCGTCTCTCGCATCTAGACAGTCTCGAGACGGCCCTCGATCAGGGTCGCGACCACCTGACCGTTCGCGACGTAATAGCGCGGGATCCTGTCGCTCAGGCCGGTCACCATCTCGTACGGAATCGAACCCCACAGCTCGGCCAATTCCTCGAAGCCCGGCCCGCCGGAAAGTGGTCCGGCAATGCCGACCAGATCTGCGGTCCGACATGCTTCTCCCAGACCACCGGCTACCATCTGATCCATGCTGACATTGCCGCGAACCGGGCAACGCTGACCAGCAATGCAGACCCAGGACCGGTTCGAGAGCGCTCGTCGATAGCCATCGGCGTATCCGAGCGGAATCAGCCCGAACCACTCCTCGGCCTCGCAGACGTACGTGTGGCCGTACCCGATACCATCCCCGACCCTGCCAAGGTGCACCCGGCCCAGGCGCGACATCAGGCTGAGCGAGGGTCGCATGCCGGCAGCCAGACCGACCTGCGGGCTCGGCGCCAGTCCATAGATGGCGATTCCGCATCGGGCAATGTCGGTACCCGCCGCCATGCCGCGGAATGTCGCGGCGCTGTTTGCGGCGTGCAGCGCAAATGGATGTCCGATCCTGACCCTGATCTGCGCGGCCACCTGCTCGAAGATTGCGGCCTGTCGCGCATTTGCGACGTGCTCGGTCTCGTCCGCGGCAGCGTAATGGGTCGAGACGCCGGCAAGTTCGACACGTTCGAGACCGGCCATGCGGTCGACCAGTGCCAGCACATCGGCTGGAGCGGCGCCGTACCGGTGCATACCGGAGTCGACCTTGAGGTGGATTCGAGCCATCCGGCCCATCTCACCTGCGGCGGCATCGATTGCGTCAAGTAGCTCCGGTCCCGCCACGGTGATCTCAATCCCCAGTGACACGGCGCGGCGGACCTCAGACACGTCGCACGGGCCGAGCAGAAGGATCGGCGCGGTGATCTGGTGATCAAGGAGCTCGGCTGCCTCTCCGACCGTGGCGACACCGAGCATGGTCACTCCGGAAGCCAGCGCGCAGCGGGAGACCATGACCGCACCGTGCCCATAGCCATTTGCCTTGACCACGGCCATCATGGACGTGGAGGCCGGCAGCAGGTGCCGAAGTATCGTGACGTTCCCGGCAATCGCGTCCAGATCAACGATGGCGCGCGTACTGCGACCCGGCAGCGCATAGACTGCGGCCACATTCGGGTCGGCGATCTCCGTCATTCCTGCTCCAGCATCGCCAGCTCGACCGCGATCCCGCGCGGGAGATCACTCGCGACAAGTCCAAGCGTGCCGAGATCCTGCTCGAGCCGCCTTGCCGCACGGGAGCCCACGAAGACCCCTAGATTCGCCGCGTCGACCAGCGACAGTCCCTGCGCGAGGAATGCGCCGATCATGCCGGACAGCACATCGCCGCTGCCGCCGGTGGCCAGCGAAGGCGGGGAGTCGGACGCGCGGATAACAACCGTGCCGTCGGTCACGATCGTCGGGGCGCCCTTCAGGAGGACAACCTGCCGAAAGCGATTGGCCGCCGCGACTGCCACGCGTTCCGGGCTGGCCAGCACGTCCTCAGGCGACATTTCCATGAGACGACCGAATTCGCCGACGTGCGGAGTGAGTATCAGCCGGTTCTGCGGTAGTCGTGTCCACCAATCTTCGATTTTCGCCAGCGCGTTCAGACCGTCCGCATCGACCAAAATCGGACGTTCATATGCCAGCAACGAATGATGCTCGGATGCGTCTGGCGCCTGCGACCGGGGGATCCCGAACCCCAGAGATGAATGCGACGCGCGCTCGGTCAGGCCGAGCAGCGTTGTCATGAGATCCCGCGTGTAGTCATCGTCGCCGAGTCCGGGACCGACGACAAACGCATGGCACTTCTCTGCCTTCTTCTCGATCGCATCAAGGACCCGATGGCCGCTCGTCCCGAGATCGCCCTCGGGCAAGAGCGTGAATCCCGCCTCGGGCACGACAGGTGTGATTGCGGAGACCAACGCGCGATGGACCGCGAGGTTGACGATCCCGGCGCCTGCCCGCCCGGCCGCCATCGCGCAGAGAGCCGCGGCGCCGACGTACCCGGGCGAGCCGGCGATGATAAGAAGTCCGCCGACGCCCCACTTGTGTGCGCCGGCCGATCTCCGGGGCAAGATCCTGATCGCATCGTCTCGCCCAAACTCGCGGATCGTCACGCCTGCGTCAGTCATTGCTCACCTGTTTCCATCTCGATCGACAGCGGGTCTATATCCGCCCGAAATCCAACCACGAAAGCCATCGCATCGGTCCGCGAGTGCGTCAGTGATACGTCAAAGTCCGTAATGCCGAGCAACCTTGCTCGCTCTGCCGCTGTCCCGTGCAGGACGACGATGGGTTTGCCGCGCCGATTCGACACGACCTCCATTTCTCGCCACCTAATCCCGCGGATGCCCGTGCCGAGCGCCTTCGAGATGGCTTCCTTGGCGGCAAACCGCGCGGCCAACTCCGAGATGCGGGTTCGGTAGCGTTCCCGCTCACGCGGCGTATAGACCCGGTTCAGGAAGCGCTCCCCGAAGTCATCCAATGTCCGCTGGATGCGGGGAATCTCGATCAGATCGATCCCTACCACCACGCGACCGGATTTGTCCGCGTCGAACTCGGGCACATACATAAGCTCAGACAGCCTCCTGCGTCACCGAATGGCCGACCACCTTGTACCGATCGAGGAATGCGCGGTGCTCGGCTGCGAATGTGCCAGACAAGATTGCCGCGCGCATGATCTCCGTCTGACGGACCAGGAACCGGATGTTGTGGATGGTGCCCAGCTTCAGGCCGAGGATTTCGTCGGCGCGATAGAGGTGATGAAGGTAAGCGGCAGTGTAGTTCCGGCACGTGTGGCAATCGCATTCTTCATCGACCGGCCGAAACACGTCGCGGAAATGTCGCTTACGGATGTTGATTCGCCCGTCGAGCGTAAAGAGCGCCGCGTTGCGAGCCAGCCGGGTCGGCAGCACACAATCAAACATGTCGACCCCCTGGGCGACACCGTTCCAGAGGTCTTCGGGCGATCCTACGCCCATCAGGTACCGCGGCTTGCGATCGGGCAAGTACGCCATTGTGAGATCGAGGAACTCGGCCATAACGTCCTTGGGCTCGCCGACGCTCAACCCGCCGATCGCGCATCCAGCCACGTTTCGGCCAGCAACCTGCTGCGCGCTCTCGGTCCGCAGCTCCGGGAACATACCTCCCTGGACGATGCCGAAGAGCACGCCCTGCTCGGGTGCAAGATCGCCGAGTTCGGTCCGCGCGATACATCGGTCGAGCCAGCGATGCGTCCGGTGCATGGCCTCGGCGACCGCTCGCTCCCTGGCGGGATACCCCACTACATGGTCGAGCGCCATCATGATGTCGGACCGATACCCGGCCTGCAGCTCGATCGCGCGTTCCGGTGTCAGGTGCCAGTGCGACCCGTCGATATGTGATCGGAATGACGCGCCGTCCTCCCGGACTTTGACCTGCGACGCCAGGCTGAAGATCTGGAAGCCACCGCTGTCCGTCAGGACCGGGCCGTCCCATCGTGAAAAGGCGTGTACGCCTCCGGCGCCACGAATGATCTCGACGCCCGGGCGAAGCATCAGGTGATAAGTATTAGCCAGGACGATTTGGGCACCGGTATGGGCCACCTCATGCGGTTCGAGCGTCTTGACCGTGGCCTGCGTGCCGACCGGCATGAAGACCGGGGTCTCGATCACCCCGCGCCGGGTATGGACCCGTCCCCGCCGGGCGCGTGTCGCCGGGTCGGTGCCGATTAGTTCGTACCGGAAATCGGTCATGATGCGGCTATGGCGATGCGATTCGCCGGTTATATCCGGCGGCCAGGCGTCGTTCGCGGGCTCGCATCACGGCTTCGCTGGTTTCCCTGATCGGTTCAGATGCGCCGTTGCTGGATCCGTTTCCGTTCGCGATCGGCTCGGCAATGGCCGCTGCCGCGCGCTGCTTCCTGGGGGTTGCCTCGGTCAGCTGAACGAGACCCGCGTATGGATCCTGCTTGCTGGCTTTTGGTTTGCCGGACGGCCTGCTTGCCGTTGATGTGGACGGCTTGGTGGACGTTGCCGCCGTTGTCGATTTCGCGGCGCCGGTCGACTTATTTCCCCGAGCTGCGGATGCGGCCCCGGATACAGCTGCATTTGCGCTGCCTGCCGCCTTGCTCAAATCGTTCTTGACCGAGAGGCCGGCATCCTCGAGCTCTTTCTTGACGCCCTTGATCTCGCCCTCGATCGCTTCCTTGAATTCCTTCATCCCGGCGCTGCGCTCGAACTCGCCGGTCATCTCGGTCATCATCTTGCGGGCATCGCGAAGCCACCGCGCGGCCTGACCGGCGACTTCGGGAAGCTTGTCTGGACCAAAGATGATCAGCGCGGCGACGATGATGATCAGAATCTCGCCGTAACCAATACCAATGAAGTTCATCGAGGTGCCTTGTTTGCTCGGCGGCTACAGTCTGATTCTCTGCCGAGGAACCGATTTGGAGTATAGCATTGAGGATACGGCGGTCCTGCGCCGCGGAATCGGGGATAGAGGTACGTGAAGATCATCGTTGGATTGGGCAATCCGGGCCGCGAATACGAGCGAACGCGGCACAATATCGGCTTCGAGATAACCGATGAGCTCGTACGCCGGCTGCAGGGCGTATCGCAGCGATCGCGCTTTCGGGCGAACGTACGCGAAGGCGTTCTGGGCGGCATGAAGTTCATCGTCGCTCAGCCGCAGATGTACATGAACCTGAGCGGCGTGCCGGTCCTCGAGATCGTCAATTGGTACAAGATCGATCTCGATGATCTGCTGATCGTCCACGACGACATGGATTTGCCGCTTGGGCAGCTTCGGCTCAGGGCCAACGGATCAGCCGGTGGCCACAACGGCATGAAGTCGATCATCCAGGAGCTGAACT
>DASQCG010000336.1:0-2459 GCA_035634825.1 Thermomicrobiales bacterium
AGCAGCTTGAAGTCGGGATCAGGAGTAGATGTCGCCGTACGTGATTTTTGGCCTTGCCATGCTCGGCATCGTCATCTTTTCGCTCGTCGTTACCGGCAATCTCGCCGCAAATTTCAATGATCGGGCGAAGCGAGATATGAAATCCGCACTTGAGCCATTGGCGGAGCAGCTCGGGGGCGAAGTGATTCTCGATGAGGCGAAGGTGGACGGTCGATACAACGGTCAGATCACGGCTGGTCAGGTCGTGCCGGGACCGGGCGGGATGGGTCGGCTCTTCCAGACGACGTATATCGAACCTGCCGGGGGATCAAGCTGGAAAGCGGTTGTCCGACGTCCGAAAACCGAAGGCGAGGATTGGGAACGGACGTTCGAGGGCGCAGACGGTTTCAGCGCCACGCTCCAGGATCAGGTGTACGGATTGCTGGACGCCCTGCTGCCGTATCCGGGGTGGTTTGAGCTCAGGTACGACCCGGAAGCCGGCGCACTGACTTTGACCCGCGCCATGCAGTCCCGCCGGGATGTGCCGACCGCGGAGCGGTTCGCACTCTATCTGCAAACACTTGAGCAAGCAGGCGCCGTGAATCGTGCCGCTCAGGCCGACGCCGGAGTGGCAACCGCTCCTTCATGAGGCGGCGGGGCCGGTGTCAGCACGGGTCGTTCCCCCGGTGATCGTGCCACCTGAATCAACTCGGACAGACGGGGGAATCCATACCAACCATACGCGGCGATCATACAGCCCGCGGTGACGTCGATGAAATAGTGCTCGCCGAGGTAGATCAGCGAGTATCCCATGCAGGCGGCATACACCAGCATGAACATCCCGAATTTGCGACTGAGCCTGAATGACGGGAAGACCAGCAAGAAGGTGATCGCCATATGGATGGACGGCATGGCCGCTCGCGGGTTCGATTCGCCGATGACCTTGTAACTGGCCGCGTACAGCCCTCCGCCGATTTGCTTGCCGATCGATTCCATCACTCGGTAGATGACTGGAGCCGATGGACTGTTGATCGGCTCAGGCGCCAGCCAGGGCGGATTGGACGGAATCAGGAAGTAAATCGCAAGGCCCATCCCGAGCAGCAGGATCATTGCGCCAAGGAAGCGGCGAAAGAGCTCGGGCCGCTTGTACCAGAGATAGATCGCGATCGCGTGCGGGACGATGAAATATGACCAGTGCACGCCGGTACAGAAATAGTCGTACCAGTGCAGATGGCTGGGGTCGAAGAAGCGATCTTGCAGGGTAACCGTCGGCAGCTGACCGCGGAAAAGCTCCCGCTCAAAATCCGGCGCGTACAGGTTGAGGGAACGCGCCAATGGTGTCTCATCCGAGATCGAGCGCGCTGCCGTGAAGATGAACCAGACAGCCGCATATGGACCGAACGAGAAGAGGAAGGAGCGGATCCGTCCAGTCGGCACCATCAGCACGGCGAAGACGGTGAAGAGGCCCCAGCCGAGGAATGAGCGATTCGTCAGGACCGCGCCGACTACGATCAGGATCGCGAGCGAGCCCCGAATCGCCAGGCCCCGGCGGGTCCAGGGATTCTTGCGCTTGATGAATTGGACGAACGATTCGGATGTGCTCACGTGGTTGGCCAGGATTCGTGGTCGGCCGAAGATCATTCGGCGACAACCTTACACCCCGTATCGAGTGCGTGCCTTACTCGTGACACTTATACGCAACACACCCTCGGCATCTGGTTTGCGGGCGATGAATCCACGTCGCGCTTGCTCCGCGATCCAACTCGCGTCGAACCCGTGTCCTGCGGCGGCTGCAGCGAACATCGTCTCGTCCGGATTCACCATCGCGACGACCTCCGCATAGAACGCGCGCCGCACTTCTTCGGCCGGCGTAGTGCGATTAAGGACGAGGTCGTGCGGCACCTCGCCGCCCGCGAGATAATCGGCAACCCTGCTGACATCCTTGAGCTTGACGCCGCTGAGAATGACATTGTCCGGGTAAACGACGATGTTCGGACCGATATCACAGAGGTCGATCGTGCCACAGTTGTTGATCAGGATTTGGGCGTCGAGCTTGCGCCGGATGATTTCGAGTCGCATCCGGCCAGCAACATCGTTCGCGCCCTTGGAGGCGCAGTGCGATGCGTTGCAGATCAGAACGTGACGCTTGGTCCAGTACATCGTGCTCCCTTCAGGACTCGGCGGCGACGCGCGGCCGCCAACTGATGTTGGTGAACTCAAAGCAGGCGACGACGCATGCCCCGCACGAGACACAGCGATCTTCGTGAATTTCCAAGCGACCATCGGACCGGGTCGCGAGTGCGGCGGTCGGGCAGGTGGCGATGCACTGGTGCCGGCGACAATACAGGCAGATGTCGCGGTCATTCAGAGCCGGCACGAGCGGACCGGGTTCCACATGGCCAAGCATCATGTCGGCCGTTTCCGGATGGAGCACGAAGGCGCGGCGATCCTCTTTTCTCATGCGGCGAGCCTGTCGATGC
>DASQCG010000337.1:0-3300 GCA_035634825.1 Thermomicrobiales bacterium
AGAACGTCGTCTCCAGCAGTCGGCCGCTCTCCGAGCGCCACGCCGACTGCGAAATCAGGATCCCCATTTTGGCTTGGCGGATCTATGGTGAAGTCCTTCTCCGCGGCGAACTGCGATAGGTTGTCTGCCTTGCTTAACCCCAGCTTTTGCCGAATTGAGGAGAGCTGCTTCTCGAGCGAACGGGCAGATATGCCGAGCACATCTCGAATATCAGTGGGGGGCATCCCGGCACCGAGCATGCGCAAGATCTGGCGATCCGATTCCGTGAGATCAAATTGCGTGCTCTGGGGCACGAATCGAGGCGTCTCCGGCCAAGAGCCAAGAGCGAACTGCCGCCGAATGATCTCCGGGATGCCTGCCCGTTGTCCAAGGAGAGTAGAAAGAGAATTCGACACGGCCGCGTATCGCTTGATGATTTCGCAGAGTAGCTTGTCATCGACGTTCAGCGGGCAAAGGCAGCTCGCGCCTGTTTGCAGGACAGAGGTAACCTCGGGGCCGGATTCAGTTTGGCTGAAGACGACGACTGGCAGAGCAGCAGTGCGCGCCCGGTATTTCGCGTGAGTGCGATTCTCCGCGCCGAGCCAGAGGTGCGCTCGCACAAAAAGCAAATCGACAGCGTGAGCTCCGGCGAAGTCGAGGGCATCCTCTAGCGAATGAGCAATCCCCGCAACTTCGATCACCGGATCTGCGGCAATCCGACCTGCGATGCCAAGGCTGGTTTCGCGCTCATTCGTAACGATCAGGACGCGAATCATGTGGCAAAACTCTTCGCGGTTCGAAGGCGGGGCCACGGTTGATCTGGACGGTCAATTGCACTGTATCAGGTCCGCACAGCGGGCATGCTCATTGAATAGCAAACGGGTCGGCAATCTTGCCGACCCGTTTGATTTGATGCATTGGGTTTGCTTGAGCTAGCGGCTCTGGTCGTAGCCTGCTCCGCTGGCGACGCCGGCGCCGTTGCGACCGGTGGGATTGGTGTCGTCGATCGAGAGCCAGCCGCGCTTGAGGGCGGTCACGACGGCCTGCGTGCGGTCATTGACGGCCAATTTGCGCAGGATCGAGGTGACGTGGTTCTTGACGGTCTGGGCGCTGATACCGAGGGCGTAGCCGATCTCGGCGTTGGTCATGCCATCGCTTACCTTGCGCAGGATCTCGAGCTCGCGATCGGTCAGTGGCGCGAAGGCGTTATGCGGCGCCAGATCGCTCGAGGTGGCCGAGCGGAACTGCTCGAGGACCCGAGCGGCGACATACGGCTTGTCGAGCAGCTGCTCGTTGATGACGTACTCGCCGGTAGCCGAGCGCTTGATCAGGGTAATCAGCTTGGTTTCGTCGATGTCCTGACCGCAGTAGGCCGAGGCGCCGGCGCGGATTGCTCCGAACAGCTCATCGTCCGATTCCTGCGCGGCCATGACGATAACAGCGATCGACGGAAACCGGCGTCGGAACTCGGTGGCGGCGTTCAGGCCAGGGCCATCGGCGAGCGTGGACCCAATCAGGGTGACATCCGGCAGCTGCTCATCGGCGGTGCGATAGCCCTCTTCGGCGGTTCCGACCGAGCCGACCAATTGCAGCTCATTGTCAGTCGCCAGGCACCCGGCAAGCCCTCGGCGGAAGAGGGGTTCCCGCTCAACGATCAGGACGCGAATGGTATCGCTCATTGACATTCCTCACGCGGAATACGTTGTGGTGCGTTGTGGTTGAACTCTCAACCCAACGTGAGTCCGGCCAGCGAGGTGAGCGTGTCAGCCACTGCACCCGTTCGCTCCTCCCCCGCATTTCCCCCTGCGTGGAGCCCAGCCAAGATAGTCCCAGTGTACGGTTACCCTGGTCATAGCACAACTGGACCATGGTCCCCGTTGGGGACCCCGAATGTCCTGTATAGGGGCTTGCATCGTGAATCGATTGAGTGGCCGGGCCGCCACCGTACCTCGCCAATGCCTTGGTCACGGGACGGCAATTACGGCGCTATGGCGCGGTAACTGTCGGTTCGGGCTCGCTTTCGATGGGTGCGAAACCGATGCTCAGTGACTGTTCGACAATGCCTCGGCAGAGCAGGTTCTCGGTCTGCCGGAGTGGCCCGATCAGCCCATGCTCCGGCTTGACATCCTCGAGCATCTCACGGACCTGCTTGACCAGGTCGATGGTCTTGTTGAAGGTCAGGACCAGATCGCCCTCGGAGAGCTGAATCGTTTCGGTGATCTCGACCATCGTCTTGCCGAGGCACCAGGCCCGCGCTGGTCCATAAAACGACGGATTGTGTCCCTCCGAGATGAAGAGGCTGTGCTCACGCTCCTCCGAGATAAGCGCCCGCTCGATCTCCTCGATCCGGCGCCGGACTGGACTGAAGAGTGGCGGAAGCGTGAACTGGTTGCCATATCGGAAATCGCGGTCGTAGCTGTACCAGGAGAAGACCTCGGCCAGATCCTCCGGCGCCAGGTCGTTGAGCAGACCGCGATCAATCAATTCGCAGAGGATCAACCCGTCCGTGTCAAACACCCCCGCCAGCATGTCGGCTTTTTCGGTCGCGTAACCCCGGCGCATGTAGCCGAACCGGTGCAGCACTTCCCGGATACCCCAGAGCACCGACTGGATGCGCTGCTCCTCGGCCTCAGTCTCGCGCAACAGCAGCTCTTCGAGCGCGGCGCGCTCCTGGTCAAGCCGCTCAATCCGGATCAGGTAATCGCGGTGCTCCTTCCGGCGCGGGCAGGGATGGCACGGATGCAGGTCGCGCTCCTCGGTCAGCGCCTCGAGGATTGAGGTCGACTGGGACAGCTCCCCCTGGACGCGGCGCACGTCGTCCTCGATCAGTGCTTTCTGGCGCGCTTCATGTTCCGCCATTTGGGTAGCGACATCGGGAAGTGGCGCGCCCTGAAGTTGCGCGCTAACCTCGCCGAGCTCTTGCTTCGACGGTTGATTGCCGGCGAGGATTTCAGTGACGAGCTCTTCCGGAACCTCGGCCCGGACATGCTCCGAGACGAAGACGACATGCCTGTAATTGCTGACATGCACCAGGTCGTCCCCGAAGATGACCAACCCCACGCCACCTTCGCTCTCGGTCCGCGCGACGAAGATGCCCCACCCCTTCGAGCGGTGGTAGAGCACGACGCCGGGCCTGGCATGGCGGAAGAGCTTGCGCAGGGCCTGCCGGTTGACTTCACCCCATGGGGTGGTCGTCGACCCTTGCAGCTCTGTGAGCTGCTTGTCGAGTCGCCGGCGGCTTTGCTCGGTGGTCGTGTGCAGCGCGATCACCCGCCGGTAATCCTCGAGCAATTCGTCCCCAGCATCGAGCCCGATCAGGCA
>DASQCG010000338.1:0-7994 GCA_035634825.1 Thermomicrobiales bacterium
CCTGATCGAGCGCGCGAATCTCGAACCGGATGTGCGAGATTCCGCTCACAGGGTCTTCACGCGGCTGGCCGAGGCCGAGGCATCGGTCCACGGTGTACCGATCGACGACGTCCACTTCCACGAGGTCGGCGCGCTCGACACGATCGTCGATATCGTCGGCGCGGTGGTCGGATTCCGGCTGCTCGGCATTGAGCGCGTCTGTTGCGGACCGCTTAGGCTCGGCGGTGGCACGGTCAAGACGGCCCACGGTCAGCTCCCGGTCCCGGCTCCGGCAACCGCCTGGCTACTGGCCAACTCCGGCGCGCCGATTGCCGCGTCGTTGCCAGGCGAGACCGGGGCTGGCGAGCTGCTGACGCCAACCGGCGCGGCAATCCTTGGCACACTTGCCGGCTTCGAGCGGCCCACGATGACGGTCCAATCCGTCGGCACGGGGTTCGGCTCGAAGGAGCTACCCTGGGCAAATATCTGCCGGGTCATGATCGGCGAGACTGAATCGGCTTCGTCCGAAGGCGATCCGCTCATCGTGCTCGAGACCAACATCGACGACATGAACCCACAGTTCGTCGAGATTCTGGTCGAGCGGCTCTTCGCCGCGGGCGCCCTCGATGCCTGGACGACCGCGATCGGCATGAAGAAGGGACGCCCGGCGATCATGGTCAGCGCGCTCGCCCGGCCAAGTGCCGTCGACGAGCTGACCGGCTTGCTAATCCAGCAGTCGACCACGCTCGGTGTCCGCCAAACGCAGGTACGCCGGGTCGCGGCCGATCGGCAGATGGAGGAGGTCCAGACTCGCTGGGGATTGGTCCGGATCAAGCTAAAGATCTGGAACAGCCGGGTGATCGACCTGGCGCCGGAGTACGACGACTGTGCCGCCATCGCTCGGGCGCAGGATGTGGCTGTGCGCGATGTCTGGAACGAGGCGTATCACCTGGGTCAGTCGTACATCGGACGACGGGTTGGGTCGCGAGGCACGCTGGCCCGACTGGATCCTATCGAGCCGGAAGGCGGGCTCCGACGCGGCTCTTGATCAGGTGGATTTCTGGCACCCGAGCGACCAGCAACACTGCGAGATAGACCGTGCCGCCCAACGTGGCCGGAACGAGAACCGCGCCGATCTCCCGCACGATTCCGCCGGTCATGCCGGCAATTCCGCGGTAACTGATGTAGGCAACGGCCGCGCAGGCGACAGAGCCGGCAAATGCCAGCGCCAGCAATCCGGAGAATTGGTCCCAGACCCTGACCACCCGTTTCCGGGCGATCCAGCCGAGCACGAGGGTGTGACTGACAAACTGCGCGCTGTTGGCGATCGCCAGCCCGACGGCGCCATACCGATTCGCCAACAATGCCGCAGCCGCGAAATAGGCGCCGACCGAGAAGACGCCGACCAGTACCGGGATCCAGGTCGAGCGTCGCGAATAGAACATGTAGATCAGGATTTGATCGTAAGCCGCGAAGAGGGTGCCAGGCAGGTATGCGAGCAGGACGACCGCAATCGAATGCGCCTCCGACGGCCCAGTCTCGCCATGCTGGAACAGCAAGCCGACAACCGGCCGGGACAGCGCCGCCAATCCGAACACAGCCGGCACGATCAGGACTGTCACCATCCGCACCGCCTGGACCAGTGTCTGGTCGAACCGATCCTCGTCGCGCTGTGAGAAATGCGTGGCGAGCACCGGCAACGCGGCCAGCGAGATCGCGGCCGCAACCAGACCGAGCACCGACTGCACCAGCGTCGTCGCGTAGCGCATGGCGCCGAGTGCGTCCGATTCCGCCCGCCAGGCTAGATTGCGGTCTACCACCACCTGAACGGTACTGACCATCAGGCCGAGAAATACCGGGATATAGAGCCGTCCTATGTGCCGAACTGCGGGATCGCGAAGATGCAGGTTCGGCCGAGGCACGGCATCGATCTGCATCAGCCACGGCACCTGGATCACGGCCACCAGCGCGCCGCCGATCAGCACCCCATACGCCATGCTCTCGACCCCGAGCCGGCCCGCCAGCAGCACGATCGCGACCACGACGACCAGGTTTCGCGCGGCGAGAGCGGTCGCCGGTCCGGACGCCCGGCCGAGCGAATAGAGCACAGCCGAAAAGATCGTGCCCAGTGTCAGGAAGAGCACCCCCGGCAGCACGATCCGAACCAGGTGCTCAGTCATTGCCACCGTCTCAGGCGACCGGCTTTGGTTACCGGCGCCGAGCGAGGTCATCACGCTGACAAGTTGCGGCGTGAACAGCCAGCCAAGCGCAGTGGCGGCTCCGACGAGCAGGACCGCTACGGTCGCGATCGTGCCCGAGATGCGACGCAGGTTTTGGCGGTTGCCCGGCCCGGCGAACTCGACCAGCACCGGCACCAGGGCGGCCTGGAGCATGCCGCTGATAACGAGGTCGAAGAGCAGGGTCTGGACGTTATCGGCGATCTGGAATGCGGCAACCTTATCGCCGGCGCCGAAGTAGCCGGCGGCAAGCTGCTCGCGGACCAGTCCGAGAATGCGGCTGGCGAGCCCGCCGGCCGTGATTAGCAGTGCGGCCCTGGCGACCCCGGAGCGACTTGGCGCATGCATTGGGCGGCTAGCGGAACCGATACCAGACGATCAGCACGGTCAACGCGGCGAACAATCCGTCCGGCGTCAGCGACATGCGCAATAGATTCTCGACATACGGCGAGAAGGTATTGACCTGCGCCCATGTCAGGTTCTCGCGCCACGCCAGCAGTGCCCGCCCCAACCCCATCGCGCCGAGCAGTATCGCGATGCCGAGGATTTGCAGATCTGCGCCGCGCTTATTCTTCGCCGCCCGCGCCATCGCTTCAGCCGTCCCGAAACCCAGGGCAAGCGACAGGTAGAAGTTCCACTGTGGAATCCAGGCGAAAAGCACGGCAAAGCCGAGGCCGACAGTGATTCCGGCCAGTGCCGCCCTGAGAAGCGAGGCGCCGGGCGTCGCATAGGTCGGCAGGCCCCGCACGCCGGCACAATCCGGGCAGCGCAGACCAACCGGCGTGCGCACTGCGCATTGTGGACAGATCGGCGTCCCGCACCGCGAGCACCGCAACCGGGTCTGAACCTTGGGATGGCGTGCGCAAGGCACATCTTCAGTCGTGAAAACAGGGGATTCAGTAACAGTCATCGGTGGAACGTACTCGTGATGGTGGCAAATTGCATACCGAAGAGCATACGTTACCGATGCCCAATTCGGCCGCGTATCGCCTCGGCGAGGGCAAGAACCGCGAATTGCGGCAAGACGAACTGCCGGCGCAATCGCCACGGCTCAGCAATCAGCCGGAATAGCCATTCGAGCCCGAGGCCCTGCGCCCACTCCGGCGCGCGGCGAACAAAACCGGCGTGATAATCAAGCGAGCCACCGACCCCGATCGCGACTCGGACGCCAGCCTCCTGCAACGCGGCGCGGTTCCGTTCAATCCACGCCGTCTGGGCCGGCGCGCCGTATGCGACCGCGACCGCCCTGGCCCCGGACAACCCGATACGGGCGATTGACTGCTGATCATCCTTCTCCTTCGGCGTTCCTCCGGACCAACTTCCGGCGATTTGCGCCATCCCGAACCTCGCCGCAAGCCGTCGCGCGGCTTCCTCTGCCGCCCCAGGTGCGCCACCGAGCAAGAATGTCGGCACCCGAAGCTCGGCCAGAGATGCCACCAGATCGACGCCGGTGATGCGTCGCACATCGGAAATCCCCTGCGCCCGCAACGCGAGCGCCAGACCAACACCGTCGACCGTGCAAATCTGCGCCCGCCGTAAGAGCCCGGAGACGTCAGGATCTCGCCGGGCAGCCATGATCTGCTCAGGATTGAGGGTGACGATATTGGTCAGGCGATCACCTGATGCACGATTCGGCAGCGAAGCTTTGAACGCCGCCGGATCGAGGATGTCGACCGGGCAGCCGAGCACGGTAGCTCGCCGGCTCATCCGAACCCGCGGCCGCCTCCTCCGCCGCCTCCGCCACCACCGCCGCCAAATCCGCCTCCACCGAAGCTCCGGCCACCACCGCTGAACCCGCCGCTCTTGCCCGAGCCACTGAATCCCTTGAATGCGGTACCGGCCAGATCGAAGAGGTCAAAGAGGCCGCCGCTCGCCGACTGGAGCGACTTCGCGCCCTTGTCGCTGGCCGACTGGATATCGGGCAGACCCGGGAGATCCACGCCCCCGCCGTCGCCGGCTCGGGGCTCGCCGGTGGCAGTCGGGACGCCGCCCCAACCGGGACCGCCAACCCAGACGGTCCGCCGACGCGAACGTCTACCGACTTCGGGATCGAACCAGCCGCCGCCGTAGCCGCCAAAGCCGCCATACCAATCCGGCGCCGGCGCCCCCGCCTGAGCAAATCGGCTCACCCACGTCCGCTCCAGGCCGAATGCCACGGCATACGGGAGGTATTTCTCGAAGATCCCGGCTGCGTTGTCTCCAACCTTCTGCTGATCAATGTCCTCCAGGTAACGCTTGAATGCTCGCCATTTGGCGGCCGACTCGGCTCCAGCGACGGTTTTGCGCGGCATGTACCTGGCAGTTTGATAGAGGGCGAACAGGATCACGAGGATCGCGATCGCCGGGACAATGAACCAACCGCTGATGTCGAGAATTGCGCCGCCGAATATCGCCGCGGCGATGATCAGGGCGACGATGGCTACGCTGGCAAAGCTTTGATATCGCTTGCGCGTAGTCTGCGGCGAGACCGTGAAATAGCCGCGCTTGACCAGCTCGTCATACATCTGGCTCCTGATCGTTTCGACCTTGCGCGAGAACCGCTCCTTGGCGTCGCCGAGCGTCACCGTCTTGCCCGCGTCCGTCCCGCTCATGATTGAGGTCACGAACGTCTGCTCGAAGGGCCGCAGGTCCTTCGCGTCCTGCTTCAGGGCGATCGTGTATTCCCGCCGCTTGAAGGCAGAGCCTTCCTCTTCCTCCTGGATGTTCAGTACGCCCCGGCGACCCAGGTCGACCAGGGTCGCGACGATATCGCGCTCGTTGACCTCTTCGTCAACCAGTGCCCCGGCGGCGCCCGGAGGCAGATCGTCCGGCGGCTCTGACAGGTACGAAGCAACCGCTCCGACACCCGGATCGCGGCCTCTCGTGTACCAGAGACCGAACAGGCCGACTCCACCCGCGGTCAACGTCAGCAGTGCGGCGCCCGCCAACAGCAGCTTGAGCAGCGCGTCACGGCTCGCCCGATCCTGTTCCCGGATTCGCTGCGCATCATCCGCCTGTTGCCAGGCCGGCGCAGTCGCATTGACGAGGGCCGGGAACTCCAGGCGCGCAGTCAGGGAATCGCCACTGCTCATGTTGGCGACTGACCAGGTCCACACTCGGCCGTCCTGGGTATGGTCGGTCGGGATGGTCGAGCCGGGACCATCGAGGACGACGTCATTGGTACTGACCGCCTGGGGCAGCTTGATTGTGAACGTGCCTGAGTCGACCGGGGCAGTCTGTGTCACTTCGCTGCCGATCGCCGTCCACCAGATCTGCTGGCGCTGGCCGGACGCATCCTGGTAGACGCGCAGGCCGCCAATGACGTCGTACGCGAGGTTGAACACCCGCTCCTGATTTTGGGTATTGGGCATGTACCAATTGATCGTGATCGACGAGCTGCTCCGCTTGACCGTGAATGTCTCAGGATCCTGGCTGGTCGACTGATCGTACGTGACGAGGCTGCCGCCTTGCTCTTCGGATACCGAGATATTGGTGATGTCCTCGACCCGGGTAAGCGGAATATCGGCGAAGGCGTAACTGAAAGGACCGCCTTCGAAATCGACCACTTGCCGTTCCACGACGTGGAAGGTGCCGTCGCCATTGAGCGTCAATGTCACGTCGTAATTTCGCCAGGTGACGGACTTCGCGGCCGCCAGATGGGGCGACGCCAGATCCAGTCCCGCGACGAGCATGACGGCGATCAAGGTGAGGAAGAAAAGGGCACGGCGGGGAACGTACATGGACCAGCGTTGCATTAAATCGACCTGCTTCATCGTGCGCGAATTCGCCCCGGCATTATCCCATGCACGGTGACAATAGGGCGCCAGGACGCGGCAAAAGGCCCCGACTTTCGCCGGGGCCCTGCCGATTTGAATCAAAGTCAGACGTCGTTACCAGTGAACCTCGACGCGCATTCCGTACGTCGCGAATTCGTACAGGGCAGCCGCGAGTCCGGGATCCATGGCCACGCAGCCACCGGTTGCGCCGTCACCACCTTCGATGACGTTGCCGTTCTCGTCCATCGTCCAGGAATGGAAGCCGTTGAACCGATCCGGGTCGAACGCGACCCAGTACTCGATGTAGCCCCTGGCCCAGTCGGTCCAGGTCAGCGCGGCGTTCTTCTCGTAGACGTGGTAGGTGCCGATTGCCGTCGCATAAAAGCCATTGTCAGAATCGTCGAAACCCATCGCGGCCCACCAATAGCCGACCGACTCGTTGCCGACCATCAGGCGGATCGTCGAGCTGCTGCGGTCGACATCGATCCAGCGCTCCTGGCCACCGGAAACCGGTTCCCAGCTGAGATACTTGCCGGCGACCCAGCCGATGTTGTCGCCATACCAAACCGGGTAGAACCCGTTGTCCCGCTCGCCGGCGATCGAGAGCGACTCGCCCTGTCCGACCGTACCGAGCACCCAGGATTTCCGGGTTGGCTCCGCCCGGATATTGAGTGCATCAGTCGCGACCCAGACCGTGGAGCCTGAGCCACCGACGGACGCATCGGATGCTGCCTCCCAGCCAGAGGAGCCGCCGACGTTCAGATATGCGCCATATGCCCAACCCTGGCTGCCCTCGTAGTCGAGGAAGTACCAGCCGTCTTCAGTCGGTCCGTCGATTACTGCGACGTACTGACCGTAGGTCATCTCCGCGATGACGCCCGCGTCCGTGCTCGGATCCGTGCGCAGATAGAGCACGTCGGTATCGACAGAGCTGTCGATCGCCGCCCGAGACGGTTGGATTGTTGCGAAGAACAGGGAGAAAAGAAAAACCGAAACCAGAACCACTCGCCAGCCAAACGCACCATTCACTTTGAGCGAATGCCACGACAGCCCGCGGGCGCCAACACCCGTGTGCAGCATGCCACCTTTCCCTCATTCAATTCGTGTCGCAGAGGGGACGGAGGTAGCCAGCCTCTGCCAAGCGGTGCGGGAAGTTCGGGTTCGCGGAGGAACCCAATCACCACCGTACCGCTTCATCCTCAAGTAGAGAATGCCCTGCGGGTACGGAAGTCTAGCCATCCCCTCGGGGGAGGTGTCAAGACGGCACGGGACCAATTGGCTATAGAGCAGTGCAGAACTGCCCTGTCACCAGTGGATTTCGACTCGGCTGTTGAGGCTGAGGAAGTTGTAGATGATGGCCGCGTTCTTCGGCTCTGTGGAGACGCAACCGGCGGTGTTGCCCCATCCGCCGTTGAGCACGTACCCATTCCCGTCCATTGTCCAGGAATGGAATCCGTTGTACCGGTTCGGGTCGAATCCGCACCAGTACATGAAGTACGCCTTGGCATACGGCGTGTATTGGAGCCCTTGGACCTTCTCGTAGATCCAGTACGTGCCCGCCGCGGTCGAGTAGAAGCCGGCGCCGGTCTCGGTGCTCATCGCTGCTGGAAACGAATCGACGATCGTGGCGCCGATCATTAGATTGACCGTGAGGGTCGAACGATTTACATCCGCCCACCACTCGCCGAGCGGATCGGTAGCTGGCTGGTCGGTGAACTGCAGCGCCGAGGCGGCCACATACCCCTGCAGTCCGCCAAAGCGGATAAACGTGAAGCCGTTGCTTCCGGGACCGGCCACGGTCACCACGACACCATGCCGGAGCGTAGCCAGCCAGCCGGTGGCATCGGTCGGGCCCGCAAATACGCCGGCATCCCAGAGGATAACGGCCGATTGCGTAAAGACCAGACCATCTCCGTGCGTCCAGCCTCGCTGCGCGCCATGCCTCGTTTCGCCCTCGACCTGATACCAACCCTCCGGCGACGGTCCGGCTATCACCTGGATCGGGGCATTGGCCGGCACGCTG
>DASQCG010000339.1:0-4835 GCA_035634825.1 Thermomicrobiales bacterium
GACTCTTGCGCCGTCAAATTTCTGACGCCACGCCCTAAGCCGTTGACGCACGACTCAGGGACTCGGCGTGGCCTTCGGCTGACCAGTCTTCGCGTACCCGGTCAGCTCCACGTACCCGAGACCAGTGATCAGCTGACCGGAATGCGTACCTGCGACCGTCACTTCACCCTCCCAATAAATGACGCTCGTTGAGGCAGTCGTATCCAGCTCCTGATCCGGCATCGATGGACTCAGGGTCAGGGCGAGGTGCTGCGCGGGAAGCACCACATTCCAGCTGGAGGGATAGGTTGCAGCGGAATGAGGACTCGTCCACGAGGCAGTCGGTGTCAGTGTGAAATCACCCCGGTCGAGGACGGTCAGTGTGCCATCCGCCGCTATGAATGAGCCATCCACAATCAGCGGACCGCCGTCCGGTCCGTGGATGATGTAGAGCATGACCTCGGTTTCATTGTCGAGCTGGAGCGCATACCAGTCCCAACCCCCCATGTAAGTCGAGAAGTTGCCCCATTGGTGGTCGAACCACGCCTCGCCGACAACCGCGCGTGGTGGGCCATCAACCGTTAAGGTCCCCGAAATTGCCAGCCGGGTGCGTGAGTAGTAGTACGAGCCCTCACCGCTGCCGTAGTCGAAGTAGCCGTCGCCGTCGTGGAGAGCAGCCGGTTTCGTGCTTCGCAGTGAGAGGTCGATCCCGTAGCCGGGCATCGAGGCCACCAGATGATCCGTGCCATCGCTGCCGAACATCTGCCAGTCGCCCACGCGCAGGTCGAACCCTTTGGCGGCAAGCGGTGTTTCCGGAGCGATCCCCAGCCGTTGGTCATACCTGAAAACACCGCGCGGGTTGTCCGTAATCGCGAAGTGCGCGGCGTATCCGAGGACACCCCCACGGTGGCCCTTGAAAATGACGTACTCGAAGCCGTACCGCTCTCCGGAATCTGTGAACAGGTGACCCGTGTAGTACCACCACTCGATCCCGACGTCGTGCGGTGCGTCGTCGCGCGGCAGCTCGACGGGGATTGGTGCGTCGTTTCGTCCGGCCTCCGTCTCAACGAAAGGAGAGGGCGTGCCCGCTCCGGACATGGGCGTTTGAGCGCGGACAATGCCGGCCATCGAGAGCGCTGCAAACGAGAAGATGAGCAGGAGCGCCGTCCATCGGCCAGTCCTGGACGCGCCGATCAGGGGAGACTCACAAGACAGAAGTCGCATGAGTCAGCTTTCTCGCAACCACGGAGACGTATCGGGATCATGACATCCACAATCATCGTGCATGGTATGAGCATAGATTCGGGCCAGCCGGCCGGCAAACCGTCACGACAGTTGCCGCCACATATCGGTGAGGAATTCGCCCTCGCGACCTTCGGACCCGCTCAGCTCGATTCACGGAGGAGCACGGCAAGCCTGCGCAGGATCTTGACATCCTCATCGGGAAGCTCCAACGAGATCGTGATTGACGGTGAACGTGTGGCGCTTTCCTCAGGGGGCGGAGTCTCGTTCACGGACGCTACTGGCGGCTCAGCTCGCGCCGGTGCTGGGCGATCCGGCATATCGGTCGTCTCGATCACCCGGACGGTTGTCGATGACATTGAAGCCGCGGTCGCCGGAAACGGCTGTGGCTCTGCACCGCGCATGAGAAGTATGGCGACAATGCCAATGGCCAGTACTACCAGTGCAGTCGTTGCCGGCACAGCTGTTACACGATCACCGACGATGAGGATCAGGCTAAAGATTGCAAACAGCGCGATCAGGAGTGATCTGCGATGACGTGTTACCGTGAGGAGCCCTTCCTGAACCCATGGCCACCTGACACCCAGACCCCGCCACGTCGCCGTAATCCATGCCCAGAACGCTACGGGACCGCGCCGAACCCGGCTTCCCGGCCGAGTGAGGGCGGCCACGGCGGCTACCACCAACCCAATGGCCGCCAGGATCCGCGCAGCCTCGCGCGGCACGCGGGCGATGATGTCGATGTATGCCGCGGCCGCGTTCCTGTTAGCCTCGGAGTTGAACTGATTGAGCAGCTGGACTCGTGCCACGGCAACGAGGAGCAGCACGATCGCCATTGCCGTTGCGAGGCTCACACCGGCCACAATGACGCCTCGGCGCCGACGCGGCGTCAGCGCAAGATAGCCACCCAACGCGGCCAGAGCGAGAATTGGAAAGGCGATCGCCAATGAATAGAGCCGGTCGACGAGCCCCTGGACCTGTGCGAGCTCATCTGACTCGAAGATAACGAACGTGGTGTCGAGTTGATCGACCTGAAGCTGGTCGAAGACGGTGACACCGCGCTCGTCCAGCCGCTGTATGACCGCATTCACTACGGGAGAGAGGTCGAGCGAAATTTGCCCCTTTTCGACGGCCAGGAACTTGGTGTTGCCGCCAGTCAGGATCGCTGACACGGCCGGATGGACGGCGCGGTTGAGCTGCTCCCATTGTTGTTGGAACTGGTCGGAGGTCACATAGTCTCGGACTGTTTGGTCGACGAAATCCACGAGGGCCGCAGAGAGCGGAGCCGCAAGGACTTGCTGCCGATCGATCAACATGTCGCGCGTGGAGACGTGCTCATTGAGCCAGGTCTCAAGCTTGCCAGAGATGTTGTCGGCGATCGCGTTCTGTACCGCCGGGTCGGATGCAAGCGGTGCGACAGTCGTCACATAGCGATCCGTGTCGGCAATCTGGTTGTGCATCCATATGGTCAGGACCGACAGCACCGTCGACAAACAGAACGTGACAAGCAAGAGCACACGCACAAAGCTGCGCCAATGCCAGCCCCGGACCTGCGCAGCAAGCGAGAACGACCCGTGCTTCACGGCCATCGGATTACTGCCTCCAATCGGGCTGGAGCAGATTCCGGGCATCGCGTGACCGTCCGCCGCGGTGGCGACCGGAAATGACGATCCCGAATCAGGCAGGCGCCTGCCTCCTTAGCCCCGCCGATGCCGATTTCTTCCGCACTCTAGTGCGATATGGGTTGTATCAACATCGTTCCAAAGGCGCATTCAGCCTGAACGACCGCGTCAGAGTGGTCAAGCTGGGCTATTGCCGACGCTGGTACGCGTCGCTCAGCATCTCTTCGAGATCGGCGTCGGTAAGGAGGGTGGTCTGGTATCGCCCATCGCCGCTCATGCTTCCGGCCGACTGCCCCTGCAGGACAATGCCGTCCTGATGCTCCCACATGCGCACATTGCGCAGGCCCTGCTCATCGACGATCGCCCCGATTGCGCGGAAGAGATCCTGATAGTCGGTTCGGGAAAGCCCCGCAAACAGCTTCACTGCAATCCTCCAAGTCGTATTGCGGTCGGGTGCGCGGCAGCGAGCTGGGCCGCAGAGAATTGATGACTGATCAGACCGGGATTGGGTACGGTTGGCGTCCCGATGGTCTGAACCGTGACGGCGAACCCGTCCCCAACCTGCAGGACCGCCGGAAATTGCACGACGTACCCGAGGCGGTCGAGCAGGATGCCGACAGCCGTAAGGCGCGCCTCCCAGCTTGCCCGTCCGGTGTGCCCGCTGGGCGAGCTCTTCGGCAGAGCCGAGGAGCCGACTGGCGATAGCCCATTGCCATCCAGGCGCAGGGTCACCGTAGTCCACCCACTCTGAATCCGCTCTGACCACCAGACTGCGCCGCAGATCCAGACATCGTCGCCCACCAGGGACAACGCGATGTCACGAAGGTCGAGTCCTGACTTGTCGAGCGTGCGGCCGATTTGGCCCATCGAGGTGGACCAATCCGCAGACTGTTGAAATGCGCGGGATGATGATTTCCGAAACAAAAGCGGCATATGCTGTCGACCCCATGAAGCCAAACTGCCCGGCCTCGTGCTGCTACACGGACCTAATTGCAACGCTACTCGCGAGGTTGCAGCACAACTACCCCCAATTCCTCCCAAGGGAGCTTCTGAGGCGGGATTGGTGTGACTCTGACGTGTTCAGTCTGGCAGCGGTCGGTCTTTTGCGAGCGGCGGGTTGACGCGGACCTCGACGCGATGGCCGTCGATCACCCCGTTCCAGATCGGGAGGGTGCATGCCTTTTCGCGCAGGTTCCGCCAGATCGCGCTGTCGTTGAAGCTTTGTTCGTCAGTCGGCAAGTAGTCGAAGACGCTCTCGGATGCCACGACGATCAACTTGGTCTTGGCCCGGCTGATCGCAACCGTCAGGCGGCGCGGATCGAACAGGAACGCGCCGGTGTCGCGCAGGTAGGCAGGGTCGCTCTCGGTTGCGCTGTAGATGATTACCTGGCGCTCGTCGCCCTGGAAGCGCTCGACTGTGTCGACGCTATCGACTATACGCGTGTTTCCCGTGCGCTCGTTGAGCGCAGTCCGCAGATCGGCCCGCTGCGCACGGTGCGGCACTACCACGCCGGCCGGCTTTTCACCCCCCAGTTCCTCGAGTGCAAGCAGGATTTCCTGGGTCAGCTTCTGCTCTAACTCGTTGCGTTGTTGACTCTGGTTCTCGGAATGAATGACCAGAATCAGCGGGGACGGAGCATTCACGACGGCGTTGGCGAACTCGTCCTCTGCGCTCGAGGAATGCAGGGCTGTCTTGCGCGAGTAGAAGTCGATCTTGTCCTCCCAGTAAACCTCTTGCTTCAGGTACTCGGCGACGTCCCGGTGGATCCGGAAACTCTCCTCGAACTTGATATCGATTCGGGGCCGCAGATCGAACCGCACGACGTCGAAGATTGACCGGTACATGGCATACGGATCCAGTGCCTCTGTCTCGCCCTCCTCCCAGTTCTGGTGGACGATCGGAGGCATTTGGCGATGGTCTCCGACCACGATGATCCGCCCGTCCCGTTTAAGGCCGATCGAGGCAACCAGGAACTCAGGAACCGACATCTG
>DASQCG010000340.1:0-2488 GCA_035634825.1 Thermomicrobiales bacterium
ATGCCCGATGCATGTGTAATAGCGGCGCAGCGCCCCGCTACTGGCTGCTGGTGGCGCACGAAAACTGTGCCAGTCTTTGTCGGACGGCCAAAATCGAGAGCGAGTTGGCGAGCCTACTCTGGCGGTATCTCCTTGAAGGCATAGTCCACGTTGATGCCATGTGAGCGCTGGATCATTCTGGCCAGGAAATACCAAATGATCGACACCGCCAGGACGCCGAACACAACCTGATAAGCCAAGACGCTGGTCAGGCCGAGGGCGCTGTAGAACATGAACATCAGCACCATGACACCGCCCACGAGAGCGCCGATCAGGCCGAAGATCGTAACCATTGGAATGCTTCCCACCTTGTAAGCCGCGCCGGGCGAGGCGCCGTAGAGTGCTTTGGCGCGGTATGGCATCAGGGCACCGGCTAGAGCGGTGACGATGAACACGTAGCCGCAGGCGAAGGTGACCCCAAGCGTCAGCGCCGTCCACTGGCCCCACAAATTGTAGACCAGGATCACCGGAATGCTGGCGAGGAAGTATGCCAAGTGGGCGTTGACCGGCGTGTGCAGCCGGTCCGACACCCGGCTCACCCATTCCGGCAACAGCCGATCGAGCGACATGGCCACCATCACGCGGGTCATGCCGATATAGCAGTTGTTGACGATCTGGAAGGCGTTGAGGATGTAACCGAGGGAGATGATCACCACGATGATCGGACTGCCTGCCAAGGCCATGGCCAAGATGTTCGGCCAGAGAAAAACACCGTTGAACTTGCCTTCAGCCAATCCCGCCCAATATCCTGCCCCGGCAACGTACAGGAAGTTGGTGCCAATCGCGTGCTCGAAAGCCGCAGCCAAGGCAGCGAGCAGCAGGCCGGTCACGATCAGCGATCCGAGGATGATCACCAGTTGGTTCTGGAACGAGCGGGCACCCTTGATCTCGCCGTTCTGCTGGGCGCTATAGCTCGCCCATTGCAGAGAGGTCCAGGCGATCGGTGCCACCAGGAGCGTGGCTAAGAGACTGAATGGCGGGTTGAGATCGATATTGGCTCCCTTCGCCGCATTGATCGCCGTCTCGTAGAAGTTGGGCGCTCCCCCAGAGGCGACGACGAAGTCATTCAGCTTCTGCGCGAAGGTCTCCGGCGTGGCGCTGAAGAAGAGGTACAGCATGAGACCGAACGACAGCAGCGTCGCGTACCACATCACATATTGGAACTTGACGTAGTTCTTGAAGCCGCTGACCAGCAGCAACATCGCCAGCAACGCATTCAGTATGCTCACGATGATAATGCCCCACGGTGTGGTGAACCAAACGCCGATGCTCGTTAGCGTCGGATTGCCCATGGTCCCGCCAAGTCCGAGAAACAGCGATGCGAACCCGAGGTAAGAGAGCAGCCAACCGGAGAGAGCGACCCATTGCAGAATCCAGATGACGAATCCGGACATTACGATCGAGAAACCGATCCCGCCTCCGAACACCCTACTCTGAAATACATAGTCACCGCCTGAACGCGGCAGCGCCGTCGACAGCCAGACATAGGCTAGCGCGATGGGGATTTCGAAGATCATGGCGAGCAAGATCCCCCAGACGAGCCGCCCGCCGGGCAGCGCGCCCGGCGCCCAGAGATAGGTCCAGGGGAAAATCAGACCCATTGTGAGGATGTTGTAGATGAATGCTGAATAGGGCGACATCACCCGTACAAGGCCCGATGAATTACGGGTGAAGACTTCTGGCTTTGCTGCAGCCACTGCCATGGTAAGCCTCCCTTATCCTGACCAGAGTTTCGCTCCCCCGCCGCGGCACTTCAGCCGGCGGTTAGCTGATAATTTTTCACCTCATCTCGTGCCAACGTCAGCAGGCAGCCGCGAAGAACACCCTCGCCATATTCACTGCCGGGGTTTACCGACGTTGTCCGGCCGATTTTGACCACGCCGGCGGATTCATGAATATGGCCGTGCAGGCTGAGCAGCGGCTGATGCAATTCGATTGCCCGGCGCACTGCCTGGCTGCCGGCACCATGCAGGACGACCTGGCCCCCTTTGACGATTTGAGTCGGCGGCTTGGTGCTCCAGTCCAACATCGGACAGGTGTCGAGCGTGGAATCCACTGGCGGTACGTGCAGGTTGAAGATCGCGTGCTGTGCGTCGGCTGCGCCGCCTACCAATCCCTCGATCATCTTGCCGAGGTCATCGTCGTCGACCTCTCGTGGCGTCTTCCATGGTGTCCGATTGCTGAACCCAACGCTGATCATCGTGTGATGATCGTCGATTTCTACCTCTTTGCCCTCGCAAAAGACGATGGATTGCGTCTTTGCATCCCTCAACAGCTCCAGCACCTCGGGATCGTCATCATTGCCGCCGATCACAAAGCATTTGACTCCGCTCCCGGCCAGCCGCGTCTCGGCGAGCTCGATCCAAGATGCGAGCCGTTGGCGGGCAAGGTCGTGGAACAGGCGCTCGACGGCCGCCGCGTCGGCTTCGATTGCGCGGTACTCATCCTC
>DASQCG010000341.1:0-3412 GCA_035634825.1 Thermomicrobiales bacterium
GGACCCGGCGTTTCTGTAACGCCAATAAACCGGGCGGGCCGCCCGGCACTACGTTTCTGGCGTCAGGCGACGGAAACCAGGCCCGGGACCGGCTCCCCGAACACATGCCAACCCGTCTTGCCGGTCGCCTTGACCGCGTACATCGCGCTGTCGGCATGCTTCAGGACGATGTCGGCCGAGAGCTCGCCGTCCCGGATCACCGTGATACCGATGCTGGCGCACTGGGCGTAGGTCCGGTCGCGGACCGGGAGTCCGGCAAGCGCCTCGGCCAGTCGCTCCGCCACGCGCACGGCGTAATCCCGATCCATCCCGTCGAGCAGGACCACGAACTCGTCGCCGCCGATCCGGGCCAGGGTGTCGTCCATCCGCAGCGTCTCGCGCAGCTTGGCCGCCGCGGCCACCAGCAACTCGTCGCCCATCGCATGGCCGTCGCGATCGTTGACCAACTTGAAGTCGTCGAGGTCGATGAAGAGCACCGAGGTCGGGGTTCCCGTGCGCTGGGCCTGCAGGATCGCACAGTCCAGCCGATCCTCCAGCACCACCCTGTTCGGCAAGCCGGTCAGGCTATCGTGATGCGCCTGATGCCGCAGCGACTCGAGCAGCATCTTGCGCTCGGTGATGTCGTGCGCGGTGATCACGATACCCTGGACCGCCTCGTTCTCGATCAAATTGACCGCCGTGACCTCCATCGTGCGGGGGACGCGGTTGCCCACGACGAAGCGCACCTCGCCACGAGACGGTTGCCCATCTCGCGCGATCGTCTCCAGGATCAGATCGGTCAATGCGGCCCGGTCGTCCGGCACGACGAAGTCGGCCAGGTCGGTATTGCGCAGGTGGGCTGCCGATTGTCCGAAGGCCTGCTCGGCCGCCGGGGTCGCGTACGTGATCGCGCCGTGGATATCGGCCACGACAACGATGTCCGTGCTCTGCTGGATGAGCGACCGGAAGCGCGTCTCCTGCGCGGCCACCAGGCTGTAGGCCTGCTTCCGCCGCTGGTCGTAGATGATGAAGACGGTGCAAACGAACACCGAGCCGAACGCAGTCGGGACGATCAGCATGAATCTGACCTTCCGCTTTGCATTGGCTTTCCGCGCGCTTGACGCGTCACGCAGGGACGTCAGACGTTCATGAATGGCTGAGCCCGACGCGAGTGAGCCCGTTTCGCGGAATGCAATCGCCTCGTCGATCCGACCACTCCCGATCAGCTCGGCCTCCGCTCGCAAGTCTGCCGCGTATCGCTCGAAGAGTGGGCGCACCTGGTCAGCGTCGTCGGGCGCCTTTACTTCCAGATCGGAGATCGATTGGGTCGTTCCGGCGAGCACTGAGTCAAGCGATACGACCGGAAGGGAGCGGGCCGTGATCATGCTCGACTCGACCCGCTGGTATCGCTCAACCTGCTGGAGAAGCGATTGCTGGATCGTAAGCCGGTCCGACTCGTAGCCGACAATGCCGTAGTAATGGTTCAGCGTCAGGGTTGAGCATAACCTGAGGGTAATAGCGAGGATGCACAACCCGACAATGGGCAAGGCCGCTCCGTGTTTCGATATTGATCGCGGTACGAGCATCAAGAGCCACTTCTGACTGACAGTCGCGCCACAGCAAACCGGTGACTCTGGCACGATATCGCTGGCCTCGAATTCAAAACAGGGGATGGCGTGGTCCTCCGGTACCGGCTTCCCAGCACCATCGGGACTATCGAATGGAGCCCCGCCGGGACCCTCCCGTTTCGTATCCTTCCGGCAGAAGCCTGTTCCGCCATGATTGGGAGTTCACTGATGCCAGTTGTCGCCGCTGCCGACCTTCGTACCCTCATGCGGGAGTTGCTGATCGGCATCGGCACGCCTGGGGATATCGCCACGATGGTCGGCGACTCGCTGGTCGATGCCAACCTGGCCGGGCACGACTCGCACGGCGTGATCCGCATCCTCCACTACCTCGAGATGTGCGAGGCGGGCCAAGTCTTCCCTGCCGCCGAGCCGGAGATCATCCGCGAGCACGGCGCGACGGTCACAATCGACGGCAAGTGGGGCTGGGGCCAGCGCTCGATGTGGATGGCGACGAATGCCGCCTGCGAGCGTGCTCGCCAGTTCGGGCTCGGCGCGGCGGTCGTCCAGAACAGCTACCACATCGGCCGGGTCGCGCCCTACGTCGAGCACCTGGCCCGCGAGGGGATGATTGGGCTGGCGATGGCCAACGCGGGCCGTGCGGTCGCCCCGTTCGGTGGCCGGCAGCGGGTGATGGGCACGAACCCGATCGCCTGGGCCGTGCCGCGCGCCGGCGGGCAGGAGCCGATCGCGCTCGATGTCGCGACCGCGTTCATCGCCGAAGGCAAGGTCCGGGTAGCCCGCGCGAAGGAAGTCGAATGTCCCGAGGGCGCAATCATGGACAAGGACGGCTTTCCCTCAGTCAACCCGAACGACTTCTACAATGGCGGCGCGCTCAAGGCGTTCGGCGCGCACAAGGGCTCCGGCTTCAGTATCCTCGCGCAGCTGCTCGGGGTCGGTTTGATGGGCGCGCACCCGGACACCCTGTTCGCGCACCGGGGCGGCAACGGCCCGTTCATCCTTGCGATCGACGTCTCCGCTTTCGTTGAGCCGGCCACCTTCCTGGATCGTGTCGAAGAGCAGGCGGCCGAGATCCGGAACTGCACGCCGGCTGCCGAAGTTGAGTGCGTCTTGCTACCGGGCGACCCGGAGCTGATCACCCGGGCCGAGCGCGAGCGCGACGGCATCCCCGTCCCGGAGTCCACCTGGGCTGCCATCCAGGAAGTTCGCACCCGCCTCTGTGGCACTGCCCAGTAGTGGGTCTGCTGCGCACTGATCCCGAAAATGGGGCATGAGCAGCGGTCTGTTCTGACCTTATGAGAGAATTACCTCACTGTCGGTGACGAATTGCCCAGTGAAGGAGTTCGCGTTGTGAGTAGTGGCGCTCGGCTTGCGTGCCTCTTTGTTGTTACGTCCATCATCTTGGGCACCATTGGTCCGATTCAGACCGCTCGGGCAGCACGAGACGAGGACTGTTTCTGGACTGGTTTTCAGGAGTACACGTACCTCGACGAGGTGAACTTCCTAGGCGCGCTCGGATGCCGACTCAATTCTCGAGATCAGTGGGTTACGGGGCGGATCTTGGATGAGAGGCAACGCCTCATTGACGTGCCGTCAAAACATCGAAATGCGGTAGATGAGGTTATCGATGAAATTCATCGCGAGATTGAGCGGATGCTTGAGGATCGCCGGATAGGTCAACTCTTTGAATACGATCTGGAAACGGGCGAGTTGACTCCGGGGCCAGACTTTTTTCGCAATCCCCAAGACTATGATGGTGTAATCGAAACGGCCGATTTGGGGCTATACGATGGGGTCGGTGGACCACAAGCCGGCTCATACGCAGAGGCGGCAATTTACTACCTGTC
>DASQCG010000342.1:0-5476 GCA_035634825.1 Thermomicrobiales bacterium
CGCCACGCGCTGCGCCGACGGCATCCTGGTCGAGCGAGGCGAGCTCAGGGTGGAGATCCCGCTCGACCGGTCAGTTGATTTCCCATCGGCTGCGGTCGCGGTCGGGATCCGGCCCGAGTCGATGCATCTTCTGCCCGGATCGGCGTCCGACGGCGCGCCCGGAACGATCGTCGCGATCGAACCCGCCAGCCATGCCATCATCATCGATGTCATGGTGGAGGGGGAGCGTCTGCGGGTCCGTGGCAACCGCGAAGATCGCCGCATCCTGCTCTACGAGCCGAACGCGCCGGTCCGCATCCAGGTCGATCCAACCGCTGTCCGCCTCTTCCACCCCGTCACAGGCGAACGCCTGATGTAGGCCGCTTGAGGTGGCTCCGCGAATCGCTACATGCCGCGGTACGTCGGACCGCTGCCGCCTTCACGTGGCGTCCAGCGCGGCCCGAGCACGTCGGTCGCCTTGCAGTCGACGCAATTCGGCGCATTGACCCGCAGCTCGTCTCCGACTCTCTCGTAGACACCCGCTGGGCAGACGTGGCTGTAGAAATCAGCCACTTCGGGCGTCACGTCCTGCCCGACGATCAGATGGTTGGGGATCGTGTCCCGCGTGGCGTTGCCGGACTTGAAGACCGCATCGAGCTTCGAGAATGTCATCACGTTGTCGGGCACGAACGGCTTCTCCGTTTCGACATCGCGCGGCTGCTCGGCATCGGCATGCATCTCGATCTTGCCGCCGGGCAAGCGACCGCCGGTGATCGTCGCCAGCCCGGCCTTGACGCCGCCGAGATAGAAGCCGCTCTTGAAGGCAAGCCGCACATTTCGCGTCCGCTGCATGTCCTCGGCGATGTAGCTCTCGTTGACCAGCGTGTCGTACCCGGCCAACGCCGCCGCGGAAGTGTCGCCCTTCTTGAGTGCCTCAAACGCCGTCCGCGCCGCGTAGATACCGGACTGCATCGCGTAATGGATTCCCTTGAGCGATGGCACATCGACGAACCCGGCTGCGTCGCCGACGATCATCACGCCGTCGCCGTGGCGCCGCTCCGGCAGCGCGTACCAACCGCCCTCGGGGATCGTCTTCGCGCCCCACTCGAGCAGCGTGCCGCCCTCGAGGATCGGCCTGACCAGTGGGTGCAGCTTCATCCGCTGCAATAGTTCGTGCACGTCGAGGTTCGATGCGTGGTAATCGAGTCCGACCACGAGCCCGATCGCGACCTCATTCGGTCCCTGAGGGTAGATGAAGCTGCCACCGAAGGCATCGGTCGGCAGTGGCCAGCCGAGGGTGTGGATGACCCGCTCCAGCGGCTGCTTGACCTGCCAGACCTCCTTGACGCCGAGCGCGAAGATCTGTGGGTTGGCCGAGCCAACCTTCTGCCATTCGAGCCACGCCTGCGTCAGACTGCCGCGCGTCCCCTCGGCTATGACGGTCACCTTCGCGGTCAGGTCGGTCGGCTCCTGGTATTCGGATCCTTGCGATCCGTCCCGGTTCAGACCCGATGGCGTGGTCCTCACGCCGATTACCGTCTGACCGTCAACCAGCAGCGAATCCACCGGGAATCCCGTAAATACGTTGATTCCAGCCGCTTCCGCCCGCTCGCCCATCCAGCGCACAATCTCGCAGATCGAGGCCGAGAAGTTGCCGTGGTTGCGCATGGTCGGTGGGGTCGGGATACGGATGCCCTTGCCCTCGGTCAGCAGATAGACCGCCTCGCCCTTGACTTTCTCGCGGAACGGCAGCTCGTCGACCGGCACATCCGGGAACAGCTCCCGGAACACGCGGGGATTGACGACCGCGCCCGAGAGGTTGTGCTCGCCCAGGCTGCCGGCCTTCTCGATCACCCCGATCTCGATCGGCCCAATCGAGTCGTCCGCCTCGACCAACCGCGCCAGCTCGATCGCTCCGGCTAACCCGGCCGGTCCCGCCCCGACGAAGAGGACGTCCATCTCGACCGCTTCGGCAGACGGGGCATCGGCGCGGATGAAATGGTCGACGGGAAGTGCCGGCTGAAAGTGCGCGGGAACAATGGACGTCACAGCAACTCCTCGGTGTGGCGGTCATCGGTCAACAACGAGGGGAAGGTTGGCAGATCAAGCCCGAATCGCGCAACGACAACAAATACTCCCTCTCCCGTGAACGGGAGAGGGCAGGGGTGAGGGCCGTCGGCGGGAGCGATCGTTCGTGGTGGCTGAGCGGTAATCCCCCAACCCATATCGGCTCTGGAGAGGGTACGGGCGGATCCACGGCCCTCATCCCCGACCCTTCTCCCACACGTGGGAGAAGGGAGGTTGCGCGCGAGCTCAGTTCTTGGCTTTGGCGGCCTTGACCTCTTCGGTCAGTTTCGGCACGACCTCGAAGAGGTCGCCCACGATGCCGTAGTCGGCCACCTTGAAGATCGGCGCGTCCTTGTCCTTGTTGATCGCAACGATCACGTTCGACGAGCGCATCCCGGCCAGGTGCTGGATCGCGCCCGAGACACCGACGCCGACATAGAGCGTCGGACTGACCACGCGACCGGTCTGCCCGATCTGGTCGGCCGGATCCCGCCAGCCATCGTCCGTGACCGCCCGGGTCGCGCCGACTGCCGCATTGCCGAATGCCGCCGCCAGATCCTCGACCAGCGCAAAGTTGCCGGCCTCCTGCAGGCCGCGCCCGCCGACCACGATTACCGGCGCTTCGGCCAAGTCGACCTTGGCCGTCTTCGCGCCGATCTCCGTGACCTTCACGCGGGCCGACGCCGGATCGATCGCCGGCTGCACCGCCTCGACACGAGCCGATCGGACCGCCTCGTTCGCCGAATACGCGCCCGGCCGTACGGAAATGACTGCCGACGTGCCAGTCAGCTTCAAAGTGGCGATCGCCTTCCCGGTGTAGGCGGGGTGCTTGACCATGAACGCGTCTCCGTCGACCGTGAACTCGGTCACATCGGACGCCATGCTCACGCCCAGAATCGCCGCCACGCGCGGAGCAAGATCGCGCCCCTCGGCTGACGCCGTAAACAGCGCGACCCGATACCCACTGTCTTTGATCCGCCTCGCGGCAGTCGCGGCGGCCACTTCGGGGCTGTACCGGCCGAGCCCCGCATCCTCAACCGTCAAGACGACATCCGCGCCGTGCTGGCCGAGCGATTCGGCGACCTGACCGATTCCCGGCGCGCCGGCGACCATCGCATGGAGTTCGCCGCCGAGCGCATCGGCAGCCTGCCGAGCGGCCGCGACCGTTTCGAGCGCGACCTGCCGGAGCGCGCCGCCACGCGTCTCGGCGAAAACGAATATGTCAGCCATCAGAGCACCTTTGCTTCTTCACGGAGCAGCCGCACGAGTTCGGGGACCGCCGCCGCGCCCTCCCCAACGATCCGGCCCGCCGGCCGTTCCGGTGGTGGCGCCAGCGATTCGAGCGTCAGCGAGACGGAACCCAGCTGAGCCGGCTGCTCTTCGAGCGGCTTCTTCTTGGCCGCCATGATCCCTTTCAGCGACGGGATGCGCGGCCGTCCCAGACCCTCGTCAATGCTCAGGACTGCCGGGAGCGGGAAGGTGACCGTCTCGGTCGCGCCTTCCAGCGCGCGCTGAGCCGTCCCTGAGCCGTCGTTGATCGCGAGGTGCGTAATCGCCGTCACGCAGGGCAGACCGAGCAACTGCGCGACCATCGGACCGACCGTGCCGTGTCCGGTGTCGGTCGCATTTCGGCCGAACAGAATCAGGTCGTAGCCACCATCCCGCAGCGCCGTTGCCAGCGCCTGCGCGATCGCGAAGCCGTCGACCGGCACCTCGTCCGCGGTCAGGTGAATCGCCTTGTCCGCGCCCATGCTCAATCCGCGCCGCAGCAGCTCGCCGAGGCCGGCCGGCCCGAGACCGACCACGGTGATCTCGCCACCGCCCTGCGCCTCGTTCAGCCGCAACGCCGCCTCGATGGCGTACTCGTCGAATGTGCTGATCTCGTACTTGAGACCAGCGGACTCGATCGACTTCCCGTCGGGCGCGATCGTGAAGCGCATCTCCGTGTCGGGGACGCGCTTGATGCAGACGGCAATCTTCATGCAGTGAATCCTTCCAGTCGGATCATGATGGTCGCCAACCAACCCCGATCACGGGCATATCACCCGCTGCCGGCTTCAGCCGACATCCGAATCTCAGCCCCGGAATTCATTCCGGGGCGGTGCCGCGAGTCCTGTTGCCGAATCAAAACGGCAATCTCCACGAACCCGGGGCGGCGCACTCCCTAGAACGCGTTCAGGCCGGTCACTTCCTGACCGAGGATCAGGGTGTGCATGTCGTGGGTGCCTTCGTAGGTGTAGACCGACTCGAGGTTGGCCATGTGCCGCATCGAGTGGTATTCGGCCAGGATCCCGTTCGCGCCCAGCAGTCGGCGGGCTTCCCGCGCGCACTCGGTCGCCATGTTGACGTTGTTCCGCTTGGCCAGCGAGACCTGCTGCGGCGTCATCGTCCCGGCGTCCTTGAGCCGACCAAGCTGCAGGGTCAGGAGCTGCGCCTTGGTGATCTCGGACAGCATCTCGGCGAGCCGCGCCTGCTGGAGCTGGGTCTGGCCGATCGGCTTGCCGAACATGACCCGCTGCTGCGAGTAGCGCAGCGCCTCGTCGTAGCAGGCCATCGCCGCGCCGATCCCGCCCCAGGCGATGCCGTAGCGCGCCTGCGTCAGGCACATCAGCGGACTCTTGACTCCGCCCGACTTTGGCAGGATCGCGTCTTTCGGCACATGCACGTTGTTCAGGTGGATCTCTGAGGTATCGCTGGCCCGCAGCGAGAGCTTGCCCTTCTGGTCGCGCGCCGAGTAGCCCTTGGCATCGGTCGGGACGATGAAGCCGCGGATCGATTTCGGATCATCGACATCGCCGGTCTTGGCCCAGATGATCGAGACCGTCGCCTGCGATCCGTTCGTGATCCACATCTTGACGCCGTTCAGGACCCAGCCATCGGCCGTCTCCCGCGCGGTCGTGATCATGCCGCCCGGGTTCGAGCCGTAATCCGGCTCGGTCAGGCCGAAGCACCCGATCTCCTCGCCGGAGGCCAGCTTCGGCAGCCAGTACGACTTCTGCTCGTCCGACCCGAAGGTGTAGATCGGGTACATGACCAGCGCGCCCTGCACCGATGCGAAGGAGCGAATGCCGGAGTCGCCGCGCTCGAGCTCCTGCATGATCAGTCCATAGGCGACGTTGTTCAGGCCGGCGCAACCGTACTCCTCGGGCAGATTCGCGCCGAAGAGCCCGAGCTCGGCCATCCCCGGGATGATCTCCTTCGGGAAGCGCCCCTCGATGTAGCACTCGCCGATGATCGGCATCAGGTTGTCATCGACCCACTCGCGAACCGCGTCGCGCACCGCCCGCTCCTCTTCCGAGAGCAGGGAGTCGAGATCGTAGAAATCTACGCCGGTGAATCTGGAGGTCGCGATGGCCATTCTGGTCTCCGTCGGTAGGCAAGGCTGCGAAATGGTCCGCAATCCAACGAGGGATTGTACTTCGAGTCGAGC
>DASQCG010000343.1:0-9850 GCA_035634825.1 Thermomicrobiales bacterium
CACGGCACATAGTCGGACGGGCCAACGTGTACGTTCTTGGCATCGAGCGCGTAGTCGAGCTGCGAAGTGACGGCGTTCGTCTTCGAGATCTTCTTGGAGTCGAGCCGCTCGCGCTCGAGCATGTTCAGGAAGTCGGTATTGCCGCCGAAATTGAGCTGGTAGGTCCGATCGATGCGGACGCCGCGGTCGGCAAAGAGGCGGGTCAGGACCCGATGGGTGATGGTCGCGCCGACCTGGCTCTTGATGTCGTCGCCGATGATCGGGACGCCGCGCTCCTTGAAGCGATTCGCCCAGTACTCTTGGCTGGCGATGAAGACCGGGATGCAATTGACGAAGCCGCAGCCGGCCTCGAGCACCTGCTCGACATACCACTTGGTCGCCATCTCCGAGCCAACCGGCAGATAGGAGATGACTACGTCGGTCTCGGTGTCCTTAAGGATCTTGGCCACGTTGGCGGTCGGGCCGGGGGCCTTGGTGATGACCTGCGACAGGTACTTGCCCAGACCGTCGTGCGTCATGCCGCGCTCAACCTTGACGCCGAGATTTGGCACGTCGGCGAACTTGATGGTGTTGTTCGGGCCGCTGAAGACGGCTTCGCTGAGGTCCTTGCCCACCTTTTCGGCGTCGATGTCGAACGCCGCCGTGAACTCGATGTCGCGGATGTGATAGCCGCCGAGGTTCACGTGCATCAAACCGGGAACGAACTGATCGTCCGGGGCATCCTTGTAGTACTGAACACCCTGGACAAGCGACGATGCGCAGTTGCCCACGCCAATGATCGCTACGCGGACTTTGCCGTCATTCCGCTTCGTCTGGCCACCCACGCCGTTGGTGTGATGACCGTTCGTACCGTTCGCGCCTTCTGCCACACTTGTTGCTCCTGAGAAGAACGTGACGACCCGCAGGCAGGGGATCGCCGGACCGATGAAAGCCGCCGGAAGTCTAGGCGTGCCCGCGTAAGACCGTCAATGCTTTCTTTCGGCTAGTGACTTACGCCAGCTATTGCGCCGAGGCGACCGGTGTTCCGCAGTTGGGGCAGAACTTCGCGCCGGGTGGCAGCGGTTTCCCGCATTCGACGCAAAAGCCCGATCCGGCCGGCGTAGCCGCGCCTTGACCGGGCTGGGACTGCGCGGGCTGGCCCTGCTGCGTCTGACCTCCCTGGCCGGATGTGCCCTGGTTGATGGCCTGGCCCATCATCTGACCCATGGCCATCCCGGCGCCGAAGCCGACGCCGGTTCCCGCCGCACCGCCGGCCGCACCCTGGTTCTGGGCGGCGTCCCGCATGGCCTGCGCTGCCTGGAATTGCGTATATGCGCCGAGGTCGCCGACCGCGGCCATCCCGCTGCGCTCGTCGATCTTCTTCAGCACTTCATCCGGCGGCACGATTCCGGCAATCTGGAAGCCGATCAGGCGAAGTCCAAGTTGCGCGAAGGCGGTCGTGAGGGCGTTCTGGGCGGTGGTCGCCAGTTCGAGTGTGATCCCTTGCAGGTCAAGAATAGACGTGTGCGTCTCGCCCAGCAGGTCATTGAACTGGTTGATGATGATGCTGCGAAGGTATTCATCGAGGTCATTGACAGAATACGAACCGCGCGTGCCGACGATCTGGTTGACGAACATTTGTGGGTTGTCGACCCGGATCGCATACGTGCCATGCGCCCGCAGGCGGATCATGCCGAAGTCGGCGTCGCGGTAGACCAACGGCTGCGGGGTGCCCCATTTGAGGTTGAGAAACTCCCGCATCGAGACGAAGTAGACCTCGGCCGTGAAGGGCGAGCTTCCGCCGAACGGCAATCCGATCAATGCGGTCAACAGCGGGATATTGTTGGTCGAGATCGTGTATCGACCGGGGCCAAACAGATCCAGCGCCTTGCCGTCCCGAACGAAGACGGCCTGCTGGGCTTCCCGAACGACAAGCTGCGATCCGAGCCGGAACTCGCCCGGCCCGCTTTCTGGCACGCGGTGGACAATCTCGTCCGGGTACTCGTTTGCATGCTGAATCAGATCAAGAATCGCCATCGCAGCTTGCCTTTCGAAACTGGATTCAGGTTTTGGGTTCCAGGTTTTGGACGATCCTGATGAAAGCCAGGCTCCCAAAAAAGTAACACCCAAAACCCAAAACCTGGAACCCAAAAACCTAGATCTAGGCCGACTGGCCAGTCGTTTGGTCGCCTGTGCCGAGCGGTTCCGGGGCCTTGCCGACGTTGGCCTTGAGCGCTTCGAGCTCGGCCTCGACATCGGTATCGTAGTCGAGCTCCGCAAACTGGGAGTCGAGCGAATCGTCGTGCATCTCGATCGTGGCTTCGGCCCGCGCCTCATTGCCCCGGATCTTGCGCTCGATCCGGTCGAGCTCGTTCGTGGGATCCATCGGTGAAAAGGTCGATACGGTATCGGCCACACGCTGGGTAGCCTTGGCCCGGCGCTGACGGGCGATGAGCGCGTCCCGGTTACTGAGCGTGGACTGGTATTTCGACTCGAGCGCCGCGAGCTGCGACTTCAACTTGTCGACTGTCTGGGACTGCGCGGTCAGCTGCTGCTGATAGAGCGTGGCGCTTTCGTCGTTGTCCTTCTTCCTGCGCAGCGCCTCGCGGGCGAGATCGTCCTTGCCGGCCTCAACCGCACGGCTCGCCTTGGTCTGCCACTCCTGCGATAGATCCTGGACCTCCTTGAGGTCGGCCTGGAGCTCCTTGTCCTGAGCAATCATCGATGCGACCTGGCCGCGGGCGAGCTGGATGTTGCTCTCCATATCGCGCAGGATCTGATCCAGCATCAACTCCGGATCTTCGGCGCGGTCGAGCATGTCGTTGACATTGGCGCGTACCAGTCGTGAGATCCGATCGAGAATTCCCATGGTCCCCTGCTCCTTCTACCGTGTGTCGGGTTTGCCAAACACTTCAATATCGTCGAGAGCCATCCCGCGGCCGACCAGGCGCATTTCCGCTGCCGGCCACCCGAGTGTAATTGCCAGCGGCCCCGCCTCTGTCGCCCCACCATACACGCGAAAGGCAACCGTCTGCTGGCCCGATTTGCCGCCGAGTCCGGTCACGGTCGACGGCGCCGATCCGCTCCCATGCAGGGTCAAGGCCTGCCCATCAACCACGATACCCTCCCCCTGTTCGGTGATTTGGCCAGGCGAGAGCAGGGCCGCGAATCGCTCGTTGACCAGGAGCCACCGCTCCGGCGCGACATCGATCCTGTAAATCCGCATGGGCTGATTGCCGCCAATATCAATCACCGCGTCGACAATGTAGTTCTCACCGCCGATCGAGAGGGCATGTCCCTGCTCAAGACTCAGCGCGGCAGGCTTGAGTGGCTTGGTCGACTCCTGTTCGAGGACCGTGAGCGGCGATGTCGATACCGTCGGCATGTTCGGACGACCCGTCTCTACCACGGTGGATCGCTGCTCGAACCGCATCTGGATATCCGAGACGGCAGCTCGAATCTCGGTTAGCGCGACTTCTCGCCCTGCCGCATCAGATGCGGCGACCAGGTTGTCGACGAGGGGTGCGAGCGTTTCGACGCCGGTCAGCAGATCCGCGTCGAACTGGTGGAGCTGCTCGAGCGCGACCTCGTCGACGTTCCGATCGCTGTAGAGGCCGCCGTAGCCATATGTGGCCGTCGAGACCAGATTCTGAAGGTGGCGGACCGACTTGGCGGCGCTGTCGACAGGGCCGACCGCCTGGATGTCCCGTTTGTTGGCGAGATCCGTCGCGACCTGTTCGATTCCCCGGGCGAGATCACCGAGTCGGGAGCTGATCCGTTCGCGGACACGCTTGTCGGTTTCGCGCCGGTTCTCCTTGTCCCGGTATCCGTCATATCCCGGAATCGAAGAGAGGATGTTTGTGACTCGATCCATGTCGGTTAACTCCCGCGCTAGGACAGAAAAATCTCGGCTCCACAATAGGGGCATTTGATGATGCCTTTGCCGGCCAACTGCAGTTGCCCGCCGCAATTGGGGCAGGTTTGCCGGCCCTGCAACTGCGAAGCTTCTACCGAGTAGAGCATGCCTTTTTGCCAATCGACGTATCCACTGAACAGTCCGCGCCCGACGAGCTCGGTCAGAGAGTGCTGAACAGCTTCCCGGTTCGACTGCATATCGAGGACGAGGTCGCTGATCGAGACCTGACCCCGGGTCTGAACAAGGTTCAGCAGCTTCCGCTGTTTGTCGACCTCGGCCAGGTCCTTCGTTTCGGCCCGGCCGCGTAAGACCATGTAGAGCCCGCCGAGGATGAGCGGCAGCAGCACGATCAGCGCGAGGATCACCAAGAGCACGAAGCCGGTAGTTTCCAGATCACCATTGGATTTGCCGAGCAGGCCCCAGACCAGGACTGCCAGGAGGAGCAGCGAGCCGCCCCCTGCCATGAGCGTGCCGACTGTTTTTGCCGATGACCGCACCGATATCCTCCCTGTCAGACGATCCGAATAGTACGCAATCGTTACCGTGTTGTGCGTTTCTTCAGCACATCATCCAGGACACTGACAGTCTCGCGGGCCGCGGTGTCCCAGGAGAAATGCGCTGCGCGTTGCCGGCCGGATGTCGTCGCCCGATCGGCGGTGCCTGCGTCAGCGAGAATCGACGCGAGGGCCCCGGCGATGGAATTGACCGAGCGGGGGTCGGCAACCACGGCGGCGTCACCAGCGACCTCGACGAGCGCAGGCGTGTCGGAGATCACGACCGGCGAGCCGCAGGCCATTGCCTCAATCACGGGCAGCCCGAAGCCTTCGTACGTCGAAACGAGGGCGGTGACCGAGGCGGTTGAGTAGATGGCCGGGATATCGGCCAACGGTATGTAGCCAAGTTCATGGAACAGCGCTGAGGGCAAGGTGGCGTGGATGTCGGCGAGTACCCCCTCGGCCATCCAGCCTCGCTTCCCGGCCACGACGAGTGCCAGTCCTGGGAACCGCGCTTGAAGTGAAGATACCGCCTCTGCAAGCCGGGCGAGATTCTTGCGCGGCTGGATGGTACCGACGGCGAGCACGAATCTGTCCGGGAGTTCGTAAGCTGATCGAACGCGTGCCATGTCTGGTTCAGCGGCCGGGGCAAAGTTCGCCGAGATTCCGTGACGCACGACGGCGATCTTGCCCGCCGGAGTGCCGTAAAACCTGATCAGGTCCGCCTTGGTCGTTTCGGAGATTGCGATGATGTGGGACGCGACTCGGGCGTTCCAGCGCGTGGTCAGATCGAGCATGCGCCGCTGACCCGCCGGATGTGCTTCGGATTCATGCAGGTAGCCGAGGTCGTGAACCGTGACGACAGATCGCGGATGGACAAGAGGAATCACATGCGATGGCACGAAAAGCAGGTCGGGACGATGGCGGAGCATCTCGATCGAGAGTCGACCGTGCGTCCAGAACCGTGGGAACGGAAGGCCGCGCACCTCCCCGAGCGCGAGCAGATTGGCCACGCTCTCCTGATCAGCTTGGTTGACATATGAACGCACCGCGAACGGCAAATCGGTGAGACGCGCCATCGCGTCGATCAGTTCGCGAGAATAGGTTTCGGTGCCGGTGCGGATCTCGCCCGGATAGCGGCTGGCGTCGATGCCGACAATAGGCAGCACGCGCGAACGGTCGTCAGCTTGGGATGGCGAACATGAACTCGCCCTTGCAGGCGACTTCGCCGTTGACCGTTGCCGTGCCGCTGCCGGTGCCGATGTTGCGCCGAATCTGGCCGAGCTCGACCTCCAGTCGCAGGACGTCGCCCGGCTTCACTTGTCGCTTGAACCGGATATTGTCGATTCCGGCAAAGAAGGCGATCTTGCCCCGGTACTCTTCCATTACCAGCATAGCAACCGCCCCGACCTGGGCCAGCGCCTCAACGATCAGGACACCCGGCATCACCGGGTAGTCGGGGAAGTGACCCTGGAAGAACGGATCACCCATTGTGACGTTCTTGACGCCCACCGCGCGTTTGCCCGCTTCCAACTCTTCGATCCGGTCGACCAGCAAAAAGGGGTAGCGATGCGGGATGATCTTCATGATCTCGACGGCATCGAGCGGCGCCTCAAACGTCATCTCTGCTCCTTCTTATGCTGCTGCTACCGCGTTGATGGCGGCATCCGCCGATAGTGAAACGAGCTGATCCCGGGCCGGACCCACGCCGACCATCGAGATCGGCGCGCCGACAAGACCTTCGACGAAGCGGACGTATTCCAAAGCACGCTCGGGGAGGTCGGCGGAGGAACGGGCTCTGGTGATGTCGCTCATCCAGCCTGACCGGCGCTCGTACTGTGGAGACACACGCGAAAGCCGTTCAGTGTTGGCCGGAATGAGATCGAGCGTCTCGCCGTCGGACGTGTAGCTGGTGCAAACGTGGATTTCCTCGAGCGCGTCGAGCACATCGAGGAGCGTCATCGTGATTTCGGTCACGCCGTTTAGACGCACGACATGCCGAGCCGCGACCGCGTCGAACCATCCGGTCCGGCGCGGTCGGCCGGTTGTTGTTCCGTACTCGCGACCGCGCTCCCGGATCAACTGGCCGGTCTCATCGTGGAGCTCGGTCGGGAACGGCCCACTGCCGACTCGCGTGCTGTAGGCCTTGAAGACGGCGATCACGCGCTCCACGAACGTCGGGGCGATTCCTGCGCCCTGGCACGCGCCTGCCGCGGAAGGTGAGGACGACGTCACGAATGGATAGGTGCCATAGTCGATATCGAGCATAGCTCCCTGCGCGCACTCGACCAGCACCTGCTGGCCCTGGCTCAGGGCGTCGTAGACGAGCGGCTCGGTCTCGCAAACGTACGGGCGGAGTCGTTCGCCTGCCTCGCGGTACGTTTCGATGATCGCATCCGCATCAAGGGTCGGTGCGTCGTAAAGCAATTCCAGTTGCCGGTTCTTGAGATCGATGAGCTGCCGGAGGCGGGTTGCCACGACGCCGGGATCGATCAGGTCGGCGACCCGTAGTCCAAGACGAGCGGCTTTGTCGGAGTAGGCCGGGCCGATCCCGCGCAAGGTCGTGCCGATCTTGCTGCCTTCCAGCCGATCTTCCTGGGCGCGATCGAATGCGGCGTGATACGGGAGCACGACGTGCGCGCGGGCGGAGATCCGCAGGCGATCAGCGCCGATCCCTTGCCCGCGGAGCCCGTCCAGCTCGGTCAGGAGACTGACCGGATCGAGGACGACGCCGGCTCCGATCACGCATTCGCAGTCGGGATTGAGGATGCCGGACGGAACGAGGTGCATCTTGAAGGTGCCGCGTTCTGTCTGCACCGTGTGACCCGCGTTGGCTCCGCCGTTGGCGCGGACCACCATCCTCGCGCGGCCCGCCAACGCGTCCGTCAGTTTGCCTTTGCCCTCATCTCCCCATTGTCCGCCCATGATGATCGTGGCGGGCATCGCGATCCTCCCCGGTCTGATTTTGCAGTGTGCGTGATCGGTCGCAGCATCAGTGTGCGACGCACCCGGGAACTATACCCGAGGGCTACCTAGCGCCCGCCGTGCAGATCGCGAAGTTGCTGGAAGAGAGCCAGTTCCTGCTCGCTTAGATGCTGGGGCAGGATGACGCGGACGGTCGCGAGCAAGTCCCCGCGTTCACCCTTTGTCTTGAGTTTGGGCATGCCTTGGCCACGCAGGCGGAAGACCCGGCCGTTTTGCGTCTCGGCCGGGATGGTCAGCGCGACCCGGCCGCTTGGAGTCGGCACGTGGGCCTCGCCGCCGAGCACGGCATCGAGCAGCGGGACATCGATGGTGGTCCTGAGATTGGTGCCATCGCGCTCGAATCGGGAATCGGGCAGGACATTCACGATCAGAAAGACGTCGCCCGCAAGTCCACCTGATGCCGAAGGGCTGCCCTGCCCCTTGACCCGGATGCGCTGGCCGGATGTGACGCCCGCCGGAATCGAGACTTCAATCGTGCGAGCCCGCGAAACCGTGCCCGTGCCGTCGCACGTCGGGCATATCGCACCGCGGACAACTCCGCTCCCATGGCAGGTCGGGCAAACCTCGGGCGACTGAATATCGAATCGTCTCTGGGTGCCGCGAAACGCCTCATCGAAGGTCACATCGATCGACTGCTCGAGGTCGGTTCCCTTGGCGGGCCGACGCGAGTATTCCGTCGTTGAGGGGCGTCCACCGCGCGAGAAAAGGTTCTCGAAGATGGAGCCGAACATGCCTTCGTCCGGTTGTTCCGCGCCGCCTTCGTAGCTGTACGAGCGATAAAAGGGAGGTTGACCGGCTGTCTGGCCCTGGGATCGGGGCTCATCTCCGGTAAAACCGGCGTCACGGTAGGCGCGCCATTCGTCACCGTAGCGGTCGTAGAGCTTGCGGTCCTGCTCGTCGCTGAGTACTTCGTAGGCCTCGTTGATCTGCTTGAACTGCTCTTCGGCCTCGGGATTGTCCTTGTTCGTGTCGGGATGGTACTTGCGCGCCAGTTTGCGGAAGGCAGCCTTGAGCTCCTTCTCGGTCGCGGTGCGCGAGACGCCGAGCGTTTGGTAATGGTCTTTGAGCTGAGAAGACGCCATGGTCGCTCCGTCATTCTTCATAGACCATATGATAAACGTTGAGTCTTACCGACGCAAGGTCTGTCGCTGCCTGGCGCGGGAGATCGTGCCCTTGCCGAAGTTCTCGCCCCAACGATACGTCGAGCGGACCATCAGCCAGCACAGCACGGCCGCGATTGGTCCCAGGACACCATAAAGGACAGAGCAGACGGCGGTAATCAATGACGCGAAGTCTTCGACGACGCTGACGAACGGCGTACCGAGACCCAGTCCCTGGTGTGCGAGCCGGATGCGGCGCTGGACTTTATCCCAGTGCACGACTCCGCCGACGACCAGCCCGAAGGCCATCGCGACGATCGGATTCATGGACGAGTCGTGGTTGGTGATGGCCATGAAGCAGAGCGCGCCGGTGGCAGGGCGAAGAACCGCGCCGAGAACATCGAGCGCGTTATCGAGCCGCGGGATCTTGTCGGCGATCAGTTCCACAGTCATGAGGCCGAGAAAGATCAGGATGCCGCCGACGGAGGAAATGAATTCGTAGGGGCGATTCAGAAGATCGCCACCGACGATGCGATCGGCGAGAGCCAAAACGAGGAGCGGCGTAAAGGTGTTCCAACCGCACGCCGCTGCCAGGCCAATGCCGGCGAAGATTCCAGAGTTCAAAAGCGCTTCCTGACGTGCGTCGATCGATCGGTCGAATGCAGTCTGGAATCATGCCGCATTCGATTGCGCGGCGTCGATCTGTGCCTACGCCATCGGGCGAATGACGGTCACCAACTTGCCCTGGATCTCGACATTGCCCGGGGTCGTGTAGATCGGCTCCATTGTGGTATTTGCCGGCTGCAACCGAACTCGGTTGCCCTCGTGATAGAACTTCTTCAGGGTCGTCTCGCGCTCGTCCTTCAGCCAGACCGCCACGGTCTCGCCGTTCTCGCAGGTAGCCTGCTGGCGAAGCAGGACGATATCGCCGTCGTTGATGAGGGCGTCGACCATCGAGAGGCCCTTCACCCGCAGCGCGAACAAGTCCTGCGCATTGTCGGCAAAGAGATGGTGGCTGAGCTCGATCGTCTCGGTGTGCTCCGCACCCTCAAGGTCGCCGGGAACAGGGATCGGCAAACCGGCGGCGATCTGACCGATGACCGGGATCCGGACAACGTTGCGGCTAATGTTGGTTCGATTGACCAACTCGATACCGCGCGAGATGTTCCGGTTGCGCCGGATCAAGTTTCGCCCTTCGAGGATCTTCAGGTTGTAGTCGACAACGCTCGTGGACGAGATGCCGAGCTCGCGCTGGATGTCCCGGATCGTTGGCGGGTAGTCGTTCTCGACCAGAAATGACTCGATGAACTCGAGGATGAGATTTTGGCGGCGAGAGAGTTCTTTCATCATGGTCTCCAGGGCGAAAGAGACGGCGG
>DASQCG010000344.1:0-2631 GCA_035634825.1 Thermomicrobiales bacterium
GTGGCCGGACTCGTGCTCGCGGCTCTCCTGGTGCCCCAGGGTATGGCCTACGCGAAGCTCGCCGGCCTCCCGGCCGTCAACGGCCTATACGCGACGATGGTGCCCCTGCTCGCCTACGCGGTCTTTGGCCCCTCGCGCATCCTGGTGCTGGGGCCGGATTCCGCTATTGCGCCGGTCGTTGCCGCTGCGATCATCCCCGTCGCCGGGAGCGACACCGGCGAGCGCGCCGCGTTGGCCGGTCTCCTCGCCATTCTCGTCGGAGTGGCGTGCATTGCCGGCGGTGTTGCGGGCTTCGGCTTCCTCACCGATCTCATCTCCAAACCGGTGCGCATCGGCTACCTTGCCGGCATCGCCATCAGCGTCGTCGTCGGCCAGGTCCCTGGGCTGCTCGGTTTCCACGTTGACGGAAGCGGGCTGGCCAACGAACTGACCGGGCTCGCGCGCGACCTGGATCAGACCGATCTCCAGTCGTTCCTTCTCGGTGGAGGAACGCTGGTCTTCATGCTGGCGGCTCGGCGGATCGAGCCGAAGATTCCGGCGGCCCTGATCGCGGTGGTCGCCACGATTGCCGCTGTCCGCCTGTTCGATCTCGCCGTCGAGACGGTCGGCCCCATTCCCGGCGGTCTGCCGGAATTCGTTCTCCCGAATCCGAACTCGAGTGATTACGGCCGTCTGGCGCTGACCGCCATCGCCCTGGCCTTGCTCGCGTTCGCCGACACGAGCGTGCTCTCCCGCAGCTACGCGGCCAGGTTCGGTACCGAAGACGACCAGGATCAGGAGCTGCGGGCGCTCGGTGCGGCCAACCTGGCCACGGGCTTCTTCCAGGGGTTCCCGATCTCCAGCAGCTCATCGCGCACGCCGGTGGCCGAGTCGGCCGGAGCCAGGACCCAGCTCACCGGTGTCATCGGCGCCATTAGCCTCGGGGCGATCCTGGTGTTTGCCAACGGGCTCTTCCGCGACCTGCCAACCGCAGTGCTGGCGGCTATCGTGATCGTGGCAATGATCGGCCTGGTCGATCTGGCCGGGTTCCGCCGGCTCGCGCGTGTCCACCATCCCGATTTTCTGTTGTCCATGGTCTGCGTCGGCGGCGTCGCCGTCTTCGGTGTCCTGTGGGGGATCGGGATCGCGATCGGTCTCTCGGTCCTGGCATTCTTTTGGCGCGCCTGGCATCCGTACGATGCGGTGCTCGGTCGCGCGACCGGCGTCAAGGGCTATCACGACATCACGCGCTACCCTGAGGCACGGCAGGTCCCCGGGCTGATCATCTATCGCTTCGATGCGCCGCTGTTCTTCGCCAACGCGAACATCTTCCGGGAGCGGCTCATCGCCGCCGTGCGGGAAAGCGAGGTTCCGGTCAAGACCGTCGTCGTTGCGGCCGAGCCAATCACCGACCTCGACTCGACCGCGGCCGACATGCTCACCGCGCTCGACCAGGAGCTCGAATCCCACGACATCGAACTTGCCTTCGCGGAGCTCAAGGACCCGGTCAAGGATCACCTGCGCCGCTTCGGACTGGTCGAGCGCATCGGACACGAGCGTTTCTACCCCACCATCGGCATGGCGGTTCGCCGGTTCGTCGAGGAGCACGACGTCGATTGGGTGGACTGGGAAGAAGCCGGAGAATGGGTGCCCGCGACGAGCGCTACGACCTGAACGACGACCGTTCGATGGTGGTCTGCCTCTCCATCCGCGGCATGGCCTGATCACGAGAAAAGGGGACCGGCAACCGTGAGGAGCTGGCTGAAACTCCTCCCGATTGCCGGTTAAGGGAACTGACGAGAAGCGGGGAGTCAGTTCCGACACCGGTTTGGCAGGCCTGCCGTGCCGGCAAATTGACCAGGCGGCTAGGCTCTGGTCACTTCCAGACTAGAGCTCCGGATGATGCACCGCCAGACCCCCGAGGATGTAGTTTGTGTGTACCTTGCACTTGCAGGCGCAACCGCGGGAATTGGGGTTTCCCGCGTTTTGCCGTGCAGTCTTCCCTACGGCGAATCACGGTTCCGCTCGAAGTTGCGCGGAGACTGGCCGATCCATCATTCTTCGTGCGCTGAATGGCGAAATGAAGAACGACTGGCTGAGTTGGGAGATCAAGTCGGCCCGTTGGGTGATTGGGAGGTCCGTACATGAGCGGCGACGATCGAATGCCGGGCGACCAGGCGGAGACGTTCCGCGGCGACAGCAGCGACCCCGAGTTCGCGGGGACGCGGACGGATCCAAGCGACGGTAACACTGCGGCCAACGTGGGGCCGGGATTCTGGACATTCGGAGATGCGGCGCCGGGCATAGTGCTCGATCACATTCCCGCGTTGATTGGTTACATCGACCAGAATTTGCAGGTTCGCTGGGCGAATCAGGCCACCTGTGACTGCTATGGGTGCCCGAGGGAACAGCTCCTTGGGCGCACCGTGCCGGAAATCGTCGGGCCAAAGCTGTTTGCGCGGGTGCGGCCGGGCATCGACGCCGCGCTGGGAGGCGAGGCGGTCACGTTCGATGACACCGAACCGGACTGTTACGGTCCCGGGATCGACGGCGTTAGCGAGGAGCACTACGTTCCCCGGTTCGGGCCGAATGGCGATGTTATCGGGTTCGACTTCCTGTCCATCGAGACGACCGCCCGGAGACGGGCTGAAG
>DASQCG010000345.1:0-5714 GCA_035634825.1 Thermomicrobiales bacterium
GCTATGGGCGCCTGGGGTACGGCGGTATTCGACAACGACGATGCGGCCGATTTCGCGAATGAGATCGAGGACGCGGGCACATTCGCGGAGATGCGGGAGCTGCTGGATCGTGCGCTCTCGTCCGTTATCAGCAGCGACGAGTTCCTGGATAACGGGGATGCCGGCATCGCTGCCGCTGCCGCGGCGCTCGTCGCCGCGTGGGACAAACCGGAACTGCTCGGAGCGGGCGCATACGGTCCGGAAGTATGGCCAAAGTACGATGAGTCGCTTCCGCAGGAGTTGAAAACCAAAGCCGGGCAAGCGCTGGACCGCGTGCTTCGCCCGGGCGAGGATAACGAGCTGTTCCTGCTCTGGGACGAGGCCGGCGAGTGGGAGGCGGTCGTCGCCGACATCTGCCGCTACCGCGCCGCGCTGCCGTGAAAAACAATGTGAGAACATCGGTTCGACTGCCATGATTACTCTGGAGGGTACAAGGGATCAATGTTGGAATTGACTGAATCCGGAGCAGAGGTTGCGCGGGCACGCGAAGAGATGCTGAAGGTGTTGAGGCAGTCGGCATCCACCTCATTTCAACCCCAAGAACTGATTCGACTGGTTGCAGGCAAGTACGACCGAGACGCATACCGGGCTGCCTTGATGTCCCTATTGGCCAGTGGCGTCATCGAGCGGGCCGACAACTGGAAGGTCAGATTGAGTTCCTCCAGCGACCGGACCTAGGTCAGAGCGCTGTGTGCACGAAACGCCGCCACGATTCCAGGGTTAAGGACCCCTCGCTGGATTCACGATCGGAAGGCAGACGAGATCGCGACCGCATCATTTATTCGGTTGAGTTTCAACGCCTGGTTGGCGTCACCCAAGTCGTCTCCCCAACTGAACGTTTTCCTGTCCACAACCTATTGACACATTCGCTAAAGATTGCCCAGGTAGGTCGCTCAATCGCTGAGCACCTCCTCTTTCGATACCGGGACACCGGCATTGGGCACCACCTTGACCCTGGCGCCGACCAACAAGTTCAACTGTAGCTCGATCATGAGCCGCCAATCAGTTAGCTGCTGAGATCGCGAGCCTCATCGACAAGTCGGCGGGCATTTCGCACTAAACGAAACGTCTGTTCGGATGATAGAATGCGCCAAGGAGGGGCAATATTCATGGATGAGCTCTCGGATACCGGAAAGGCGATTGCGCGGGCACGCAGGGAAATCCTCGCCAGGCTTTCGAACATCCGAACTGAAAATCAGCCTGATCCGTCGCCCAAAGACTTGATCGTAGAGCTTGCTCGAGATCGAGACCGCGACCCCTACCGCGCCGCTATCACCTCATTAATCGCGTCGGGCGTGGTCGAAGCCTCACCTCGCTGGAAGCTTCGTCTCAGATCCGAACTCGCCTGAGCAATCGGGACCGGCCTCTTGGAAAACCGATACCGTCGACGTCACCGGAACCTGATTCCCTCAAATGCAGATGAGCTACGAGCCGAAGCCCGTCGCGATCGCGACAGGATTCTGTACAGCGTCGAGTTCCAGCGGCTGGCGGGAGTGACCCAGGTTGCATCTCCAACTGAACGCTTTCCTGTCCATAACCGATTGACGCATTCGCTCAAGGTTTCACAAGTTGGGCGGTCAATTGCGGAGGAGTTGCTCAATCGCAATCCGCGGTCGGGTCTCGAACATGATCTGAATCCTGACGTTGTGGAGGCAGCCTGCCTTGCGCATGATCTGGGCCACCCGCCTTTTGGCCACAATACGGAGCGGGAGCTGGACAATCTGCTCTGGGATGCCAACCATCCTGCGCAGTCGCTCTATGACGGCTTCGAAGGCAACGCCCAAAGTTTTCGGGTCGTCACCAAAACTGCGGTCAAGTACCAGGAAGACGAGCATGCGCCAGGACTCAATCTAACGGCCGCGACACTGAACGCGATCCTCAAGTACCCGGTTACCCAGGACAATCCCCAAACGCGCGAGTCGAAGTGGGGCTATTACTTTTCTGAGCAGGATGACTTCGACTTCGCGCGCAATATGACCGACACAGCAGATCTCAAAGGGCGCTCTCTGGAAGCAGAAATCATGAACACAGCTGATGACATCACGTACGCAGTTCACGATGTCGAGGACTTCTTCCGGGCCGGCCTGCTGCCACTGGACAGTGTGGCCAGTGATTCGGCCGAGCGGGATTGGTTTCTCTCGTGCTCCTCCCTGTCCGACAGAGTGGCGGTGGCGGATTTTCTGGACGGCATCAGCCTGCAGCGATTTCAGGGTCGGCACACTCACCTTGCGCAGCTTGCCGAATTCAGGTCGTCGACCGTCAACCGCTTCATCAGGGGAATCGGCATTGACTTTGCCGCCCACGGGCCAGTATTGCGCGTTGCCGATCACGTTAAGTTCGAGATCTCGGTGCTCCAGGAATTGACTCGTATTTACGTCATTGAGAGTCCCGCGATCCAGTCGCAGCGATATGGCCAGCGCAAGATCATTCAAACCCTGTTCGGGATTTTCTTCGAAGAGGCGACGAGGAATGCCAGGACGGCTGAAGAGCGTCAGCGCCATGTCCAGATCTTCCCGCCACTCTATCAGGATCGGATCACACGACACGATCCGACTGACCGGCTGCCGATTATGCGACTGATTGCCGACTTGATCGCATCGATGGCTGAGCATCAAGCGATTGAAACATTCGCCAAGCTCACGGGGCAGAATCAAGGCTCCGTCATCGACCCCATCAACTGACGATCACGTCTTCTTGTTCATCAGGGTGGTTTTGAGGTAGGCCTCGTAGATCTGGCGGGTACGCGGGGCGGCGAAGGTGATGCCCTCTCCGCTGCTCTCGACCATCACGATCGACGAGATGGTTGCCTCTTCACCATAGGGGCCAAACGCCGCGAACCACGAGTGCGGCTTTTGCTCGACGGTCATCTGGTTCTGCGCGGTGCCGGTCTTGCCGGCGATCGGCCACTGGAAATCGCCGAAGACACGGACCGACCCCGCGCCCCAGCTGTTGCTGGTCTGGTCCCGCAGCGCGCTCTGGATCTCCGCCACCTGGTCGTCGCTCAGCGGCAGATCGTGGATCTTCGTGCGCTTGCCGATCCGCTTCTGGCTGCCGTCCGGGTTCTGCTGGAACTCGACGATGAAGGGCTGAAGCAGCGTGCCGCCGTTCGCGATCGCGGTGTAGGCGTTGGCCATCTGGAGCGGGGTCGCCTCGACAAAGCCTTGGCCGATCGCCATGTTGACCGCGTCGCCGCGGGCCCAGTAATCGCCCATGACGTCCTGCTTCCACTCCGGGCTTGGCACGGTGCCGGAGACCTCGGGGAAGTACGGGATTCCAGTAGGAGCGCCCAGGCCGAAGGCCTTGGCCATATCCGGCAGCCACTCCTCGTTCTGCTCATCCAGCGCGGCGCCGATCTGGTAGAAGACGGTGTTGCAGGAGTTGACCAGGCCGGTGTGCAGCGTCAGCATGCCCTGCGCGCCCAGCCCCTCCTCATAGGTCCAGTCCCGCCAGACCTGATCGGTACCGGGCAGACTGAACTCCTGCGGGCAATCGATCTGAGTGTCACCGGTGTACTTGAGGTCGTGCATGGCGGCGGCCATGGTGATGACCTTGAAGATCGAGCCGGTCGGGTAGGCCGCTTCCGCCGCCCGGTCCAGCAGCGGCCGCTCGTCCTCGTTGTTGATGAAGTCGCGGTCCTTGCCGGTCATGCCGCTCACGAACCAGTTCGGGTCGTAGGCTGGGTGGCTGGCCAGCGCGAGGATGCCGCCCGTCCGCGGATCGATCACGACCGCGCTGCCCTTGACATCGCCGAGCGCATTGTCGACCTGGATCTGGAAATCCTTGTCGATGGTCAAAACGACGTCCTTCGGTTCCTGCGGACGCCGCGAGGCGACCTCGGTCCGCTCCGCGCGGGACTCGCAATCGACCACCATCAGCCGGCCGCCGGGTCGCCCGGTCAGCAAGTCGTTCGCGCCCGCCTCGATCCCTGCCCGGCCGATCCAGTCGATTCCGGCCAGCTCGCCGGTTGGGTCGCTGTCGATGTCCTCCGCCGTGACGCGGGTGACGTAGCCGGTGATGTGCGCTGCCTGCTTGCCGAGCGGGTAGATCCGCGCCGTCTGGGACCGCAGGGCCGCACCGGGGATCGCCGCCAGTTTGGTCTTGGTCGCGTCGTCGACCTGGTTCGGGTAGGTCTTGACCGGGACGAACCAGCCCGGATCGGAATCGACGTACATCGTCTTGATGTCCTTGGGGTCGATCCCGACGATCTTGCTGAGCGCCTTGAGCTCGGCGTCCTCGTTCTGGAACTGACCGGGAATCACGCCGATCACGCTGGCCGTGCCGTCGTAGGCCAATGGACTGCCATTGCGATCGAGGATGCTGCCGCGGCGGACCGTCTGGACCATGAAGTCGACGCAGCCGTCGCCGAGCTGGGTGAAGATCAGCGAGGGCGACCAGTCGACGTGCCACTCCGCCCCTTCGCGAACGAGGTGGATCGTGTTGGTTTGGGAGAAATCGCCCACGGTGCCGGTCTTGTACGACACCTTGATCGGCATGTTGAGGTCGAGATCCGGCGCGCCGGTCGATTCGACCTTGACTTCGGTGATGCCGGCCTCGGTATTGATCGCGTCGAACCGGTCTACGAAGTCCTGTTCGCTGATCGTTGCCCTCGAATTGGTGCTGATCATCTTGTAGAGCGCGTGATAGTCGCCGCTGCTCCAGGTCGTCAGGAAGCGCTTTGCGGCCTCATCGGGCGGGCCGGCATCGGGCGTCGGCGTGTTCTCGGGCGTGCCGGTCGCAGTCGGCTTCGGGGTCCCGGTGGGATCGGACTGGTCCGGGACAGCCGTGTTGGTCGCCGCCGGCTCATCATCGATCGACTCGCTGGTGGCGGTCGGCGCGATGACGTCCTGCTGCTCAGGCGTGCTGGTTTGGTCGTTCGCGGCGACGGCGCGAGGGGTCTCGGTCGCGCTCTTGTCAGAGCTCGAGAATAAATCCAGACCGCCCGTAGCCGCGATGCCGACGCCCACGCCGACAAGGAGCGCAAGGAGAACGGCGAGGATGGCCGGCCACCGTCGGGGCTTGTTTTTGGTGGCGTACGGAGAGTAGTACTTCGACAACGGCGGATGAACTCCGATCCAACCAAACTGGCTGGCCACACGCTGATGCGGAGGCGAGCGCGTGCGGGGCGTATCCATGCTGACAGGGGCAGGCTGTTTCGTCAAGCAATGCACCCTGCTCTGCATAACGTAACGGATAGGGGACGTTTCGGGTTTCCGTGCCGGTCGCGCCGCGCCCGCTTGCTACAATTCGAACTCGCATTGACCGTATTGCGCATGCCAAAGGACCATCCGTGACCAGCCCCCAAACCGACCATCGTCCACTCGCCGGTATCCGGGTGGTCGACCTGACCCGCGTCATGACCGGCCCCTATTGCACGATGATGCTCGGCGACCTGGGCGCGGATGTCATCAAGATCGAGATGCCCGGCAAGGGGGACGACACTCGCGCCTGGGGACCGCCCTTCCTGAATGGCGAGGCGTCCTATTACCTGTCGGTCAATCGCAACAAGCGCTCGATCGCGCTCGACCTCAAGAGCGAGGCAGGCAAGGATGCCCTCTGGAAGCTGATCGACACGGCCGATGTCGTGATCGAGAACTTCTCGCCGGGCACGATCAGCCGGCTCGGTTTCGGCTGGGAGGCAATCCATGCCCGCAACCCGAAAGCGATCATGGCCTCGA